>CADAMY010000048.1 GCA_902789095.1 Oscillospiraceae bacterium
ATGTAAGGGCTGACGACCTCGGCAGCCCGTTTCCACAAAATAAATGTACTTTTAAGTCTTCGGTCGCAGGAAATGCCGCCCTCGGCATTCCAAAGCCGTGAATTACATCAAATTTCCCTGGAACGCTGAGGCAGCGTTCCCTACAATCGCTCGCTTTAAATATACATCAAAGCGTGTAGGGGCTGACGACCGGCAGCCCGAAAAAAACATTAAACCTCAACGGGTCGCCAAGGTTGTCGACCCCTACAATCGCTCGATTTATTTTTTTCGTTAAATCTCGTATCGGTCGGCGACCATTTAAATAAAATAAATGCAAATTTCCGTCTTCGGTCGTAGAGAATGCCGCTCTCGGCATTCCAAAGCCGTGAATTACAGCAATTTCCCATGGAACGCTGAGGCAGCGTTCCCTATAATCGCTAAATTTTAATCATCATATATTCTTGTACCAGATGACGCCCCTGTCGTCCGCCGCAGTCTTTGATAGAGTTTTAAAATTTATCTCCATAATCAGTATTTCGATTAATATATACTTGTTATCAAAACTTTATCCGCAAAACCAATTAAGAGAGAAATAAAACCCGGCAAGCCATAAAACTATGACCTGCCGGTCAAAACGTTTATACGGTTTTTTCTGCTTTAAATATTAATTTAAATAATTATTATTATCAGAAGCTCTTTTTTTATTGTCTTTTTTAATAATTACAACAATCAAAACTACTGCTGCAGCCAGCACCAATGCGAATAAAATAATGATAATGATTTTTTTATTTGATTTTGTTTCAGCGCCTGAGCCTCCAAAAGCACCTGATTTATCCTGTAAATTTGTATATTCACAGCGGATTCCGTTCGCAGAACAATAAGCAGCAGCCGGTGATCCTTCCTCACAAATTATTACACGGTTGGTTCCGTCATCTTCGCCAAAAGCGTTTCTGCCGAAGCTATTAACCGATGAAGGGATTTGTATAGTTTTTGCTCTTGAATTTCTGAACGCATTATCACCGATTCCTGTTACTTCATACCTTCCTTCGGGAGTATTGGTTTCCGACGGTACGACCGCAACCTCATCATCTCCGTGATAATCTGTAATTATTGCCGTATAATTAATTATAATATATGTATAGTTATTATCTTCAATCGTCTGGCTGTCGCCTTCATCACTCGGTATTTCAGGAACTGTATATCTCTGGAATATCTGCCTTTTTATCAGGCTCAAGAAACCAAATTTCTTTGCATCATATTTTTTTGAGAAAAGTGTTACCTATCATTGACGACTCTTTAAATACTCTTTATTATCAAGCACACATGATGATAAAATATTAGAGTATTCTTTTTTGTCCCCGCTTTTAAAAATAAAATCAAGATTTGAAATCTGAAGATCAAAAATTGTTGATCCGCAATATCCAAGGAATGTTGATGCCTTAAATAAGGACTCACTACCCTCAAAAATATCATCGATCATTTCAATATATGAATAATAAAGATATTTACGATTCGATATTTTTGATAGGGCATATTCCGCATCGCATAGACTGTTCATACAACATCCGACTGCTATAAATTTTTTTCCGTTTTCATCAGTTTCAACAAATATTTCTGCTTTTAACAACGCAGCCATCTGAGCAAGAGGCAAATAAAGCTGATCACCAAAGCTGAAAATATTATCTAAAACATATTCTTTCTTTGCAAAAAGATTCTGCATCAAAGTTGCTTTTTTTGCGGCTGAATCTATGTATACTGTGCCAAAATAGCTTGACTCATCATGATTATATCTGATAAAAGCATTTTTAGAACTTGAGTAATAATACGGCAGATATTCTGTAAAAAAGTTTATACTTGCATATATTTTGCCTGAATCATAATAAACTATTTCTTCGTCTATGCTTTTTACATCATTCTTAACTCTTAAAACCTTGATATATACAAATCCGTTTTCTACAGCATATACAGGCATAGAACCAATTGAAATAGACATACAAAGTAAAATTGCAGACACAGTGCATATAATCTTCTTGAGCATAAGACCTTTCCTCCTTTTTTATACAACTAAAAGATCATTATCAGATAAAAGTAAGATCGACTCACTTAGAATGTAACCCAACATTGCATCCGAAAACTCCTCAGTAAACTGAACATGATAATTGTTTTCAGTATCACATATAACAAAAACTGTTTGCTCTGTCGTTTTTTCTTTTGATTTATCAATAAGTTCTGACACTGTTTTATCAATTTCTTCACCTGTTAGTTGTTTTTCCCCGTTTTCTTCATCAAGTTTCTTAACTGCATCACTGATATCAGGAGATGTCACATTAGCTGTTACTGTATAAAACCCATTCCCATCATCCTGCTGATCTATTACTGTAAAAGAAGAACGACTGTTGAGTTTATTCAGAAATTCCGGAGATTGCTCAGATATAGATTTATCCCATTCACTCTGGATAATTTTTTGAATTTCGCTTGGAGCAACTTCACTGGCATTATTCCCTTTTATCAAAAAAATTATTACTGCCGCAACAAGTAATAAAATAACAGCTATTATTATCATTTTAACTGATTTGCTCATTTTTACTGCTGATTTTAAACCGGCAGACCCTTTAACCGAACTGTATAAGTCCATTTCTTTTTTATTTATCTGATCCGCTTCCGGGTTAAAATAATATTCTTCAGTTAATTCAGCGTTACAATTCCTGCAAAACAGATCGCCTTTTTTAATCGGTTGACCACAGTTGAAACAATAGCGTTTTTGATCTTTATTCATTTTCTTTCATCTCCTTGTTCATTTCGCCGTTAATATATCACACTAAAAAACTGTAATCAATAGAATTGTAATGAATAGAACTTTTTATGTAATGAAAAGTTTAAACTTTTTGCAATTAATCAAAATATTATTTTTTCATTTATATTTTATATATGAGCCGTATTTGTGAATTAATCAATAGTAATGTTCTTTGTTAGAGTTTTATTCGTTTCCGGTAAAATCAAGCGGTTGTTTTCCGCCGGACAACTATAAGTCAAAAAGCCCGGTTTTAACCGGACTTTTCAAAATTCGATATCTGTTTTTTTTATCTGAATATTACAACAAACCTTTATTTGAAGATTAAACATAGTTTTCCGCTGAAGCTAAAACTGAATCACATTTTTTATCCCATTTATTCAATTCATCCTGATAATCAGAATGCTTTTTTGCTGTTTTCTTTGCAGCAACAACTGTTAAAAAGATAAAAAGTGCAGCTATAGCTATAAAGAACAATCCGGTTACGATATCACTATGACTTAAAACCAGAACTGCGAATAAAACAGAAATTATTGAAACAATAATACACAATTTCTTTGCAGTTTCGCTCGCTGTGTCTTCATAAGGTTTCTGATTCAATAAAGAATAATACTTTTGCTCAACAGAAACGATCTCGTTATAATTAGGCATATCTTTATCACGCGTAAACATCAGTTTTACATAGTTTTCTGTTTCTGTCACGTTATATAGCGAATCGCCTCTTCTTTCGATATGAGAGTCTTGGTTATAAATTACCTGTGTTGAAACAAGCAACCAGCCAAACCTATTATGTATTTCTATAGTCTCCTGTTCGTATTTCGGTGCTACAGATATACTTTTATTTTCCATTCTTGACATAATAACCATCCTTAAAAATACTGTTATTAAAACCGCTTGGTTATAATCCAAGTATATCGCCAAAAACAATAAAATCAACAGCTTTGTAATGAACGGGTGCTTATTTGTAACGAATAATTCAAAAACACAAAATACATCTCAAAACATGCTAAAAAAACACCGCTCACAACTGCGTGAGCGGTATCTGCATAATTAATATGTTTATTCTTTATCTGAATCTGCGCGCTATCCAATTTATTGCTCTTGCGATAACGTTAAGTGCATCTTCAACGATTTTATTTACAGCTTTTGTAACAACACTCTGCTCATAATAACCCTCATCTGATTGAAGAACTATGCTGAATGCATCTCCGTTTCCGTTCTTCATCTCATTAAGCAGGTATTCAAATGTTACATTTGCCGATCCGTTTTCATCAAGCATACTGATATTGATATACAAATTATTAAATGTAAGATCCTCTGCAGAAGAGTCTATAATAGAAACATCCATTTCATTGTCAATATCCATAATAAAATCTTCTTTTTTTAAGCCGTCAAAAACAAGCTTGCTGAAGAACATATACTCGGCTTCAGAATAGTTGTTAAGTGCTTTCATAATGTAGTCATATTCTACACCTTCGTATACGGTGGTATCGCCAACAAAGTAAATAACCTTTTTATTCATTTTATAAACTACATCAATTCTGTTTACTTTGTATTGCTCCGCAAGCACCTTCGTATTCGGCGCATTGTCTTCGGCGTTTATAAGGGTAACCTTATCAGCACCCGAGAATGTGTCTCTTTCAAAATCGACTTCATTGTGAATAATTACATTCACAAGATTTTTACAATCTGCAAATGCTGATTTTCCTATTTGTGAAACACTCGCAGGAATATCAATTTCGCCTAAACTTTTACATTGATAAAAAGCTTTATTCTCAATGCTTATTAAGTTATTTGGAAGAATCACAGACTCCAATGAAAAACAATTATCAAACGCATCCCATCTGATTGTTTTAACATTCCCGGGAATAACAACGCTTGTCAAAGCCGTACAGTTATGAAAGGCATAAGTACCTATTTGAGTTACACTTTCAGGTATTGTAATATTTGTGAGACTTTTGCAGTCCTCAAACATTGCTCCGCCAATGCTTTTAATGTTATTAGGAAGCCTTACGTTCTTAAGATTAATACAGCCTTCAAATAATCCGCCTTCGATCGAAATAATGCTGTCAGGCAAATCTAACGAAACAAGATTTGTGCAGTTTTGAAATGCATTAAATTCTATGCTCGTAACACTGTTGGGTATATTAACACTTGTCAATCCGGTACAATTATAAAATGCACTGCGCCCTATAAACAAAACACTGTCAGGTATTGTTATACCTGTCAAATCTTTGCAATTGGCAAAAGCATAACCCATAATTTTTTTTGTATCCGGTTTAATCTGATATTCACCCGATAAAGTTTGCTTGGCGATAATCAGATGATTACAAATATACAATACATCATTATCCCAATTATTAATATCATTATAATAACCAGATCTGACAAATGCATTTTCTCCGATTTCATTGATACTGTCCGGCAATGTAATGCTTGTTAAACGCTTGCATTCATAAAACGCAGTATCTCCTATTCGAGTCACGCCGTAGGGAATATTGATTTCCGTCAAACTTTCACAACGATAAAACATAAAATTTGATATTTCGGTTATATTATTGCTAAGCCGGATATAACTTAACTTAATACATTGATAAAAGGCATTTTTACCGATTGCTGTAACGCTGTCAGGAATAGTAATGCCTGTCAATTCTTCACATTTATAAAAGGAAAAAGCCGCAATTGTGATCGTACCAGGTTTTACCTGATATTCACCCGAAATTGTTTTTCTTGCCTCAATCAGGTGATTATCTAAATATAGAATGTCATTTTCCCAATTATTATTATCATTATAGTATCCTGTATTAAAAAAAGCATTTAATTCAATACATCTCACATTTTCAGGCAAACTGATATTTGTTAGATTTGTACAATCTCGAAACATTGAATTGCTGATTGTTTCAATACCATCAGATAATGTAATATTTGTCAATCCGGTACACCCGGAAAATGTATTTTCACCTATTTCCGTTACACTGTTTGGTATTATTATTTCAGTTAAACCAATACAGTCAGAAAATGCATAATGCTCGATACTCGTTACACTGTCGGGTATAGTAATATTCATCAAAGACTCACAGCCTCTGAAAGCGCCGTAACCGATACTTGCAACACTATTTGGGATAGTCGTATTTTTACAACCTGAAATCAAACGATTACTTTCAGTTTCTATTATAGCGTTGCATTTTTTTCTGCTGTCATAAACAGTGTTGCTTGATGAAACTTCCATACACTCCAAACTTGTACAACAGGAAAAAGCATCGATACCGATACTTATGACGCTGCTTGGAATATATACATCCGTCAACTCCGAACAATTTTTAAATGCATTTGCGCCTATATTCTTAACACCGTAAGGTATTGAAATATGAGTCAATCCAGTGCAGCCAATAAAAGCATTAGATCCAATTGTTTTTACACCATTGCCAAAAGATACATTTTTTAAGCCAATACATCCAGCAAATGCAGAATCATCGATATTCTTAACACTGTCTGGTATAGATATTTCATACAGATCGATAATACTGCTAAACGCACCATATCTTATTCCCTCAACATTTTCAGGAATTATGGTATTTTTGCATCCTACGATCAACTGATTACTATTAGTTTCAATTATTGCATTACTATCATTTCTATTGTCATAAACATTATTTCCTGCTGAAACAACTATATTTTCCAAGCCTGAACAACCACGAAAAGCACAGCTGTCAATTATTGTGACACTATCCGGTACGTTCAAATATTTCAAACATGTACAGCAGCCAAATGCGTACATCTCAATTTCTTTTAAACTATCTGACAATTTTACATCTGTTAAGTCAAAGCATTTATAAAAAGCATAATCACCTATTTCTGAAACACTATCAGGTATAATTATACTTTTCAACCCTGTTAACTCATAAAATGAAAATTTACCGATGTTTTCTATTCCGTATTCCAGTGTTATTGTTTTTAAATTTTCTTTACTTTTGTACCACGGAGTATACTGATAATATGCAGGTTTTGATGATAAGATGCTGGTTTCATCAGAAAAATCCTGCATAACACCGGTCCCTTTTGTTAAAGTAATATACTCAATGTTTGTACATGCGTCAAACGTGTAAATCCTATTGTCTATTTTAGCAGAGCAAGGCATTGTCAGTTTTTTCAGCCCTGTACAACCGCAGAAAGCATAATTCTTAATCAGTACTACACTATCAGGAATAGTAATCTCTGTAATTTCGGTACAATCTTCAAAAGAATGAGATCCTATAACCGTTACGGGATAACCTTCGATATTACCGGGAATAACTATTTCTCCCTTGGCATCTGCTTTACAATCAGTGATTGTTACCTCGCCATTTTCAATTATCCAGCTTAACAGACCTTCTGTTTGCCCTAAAAAATGCTTTGCTGCATTAAGCAAAGGATCGTTTCCGGAATTGATCGTAATTGCATTCCAATCTTCTTCTGTTCCGTTAAAATAAACGTCTTTTAAAGCTGTACATCCGGAAAATGCTGAACTTCCGATACTCGTCAGGCTGTTTTCCATCGTTACACTTGTAAGCCCCGTGAGGTTGTAAAACGCACGTCCTTCTATGCTTGTTACACCTGATTCGATAATTACAGTTTTTATATAACTTTTATTGTAAAATGGTTTATCACTATCATTTAAATGATTTGTCATCTCTCCTGTACCGCTGATAGTCAAGGTGCCTGTTTCACTGTCGAAATTCCAGTACATATTTTCTCCGCACTGACCCGTCTCAGCAAGCTCGTCGTCTTCTGCCGCACTAACTTTCAGCAGTGCAATATCAAGCTCCGCTATTTCGCTCAGCGGCGTCGCACAAAGCAGTAAAATAACACACATAATTATTGAAACTGCCTTTTTCACCTTTTATCCCTCCATATGTTCTTTCAGAATGAATCCGACATTTAATGAAAAGACTTTATTTTCACATAAAAGTTCAACATTGCCGCTATACTTTTTCGCTACACTCTTTATATTTTTTAAACCAATTCCATGGTTTTCCGAATCATTTTTAGTAGTCTTTATGCTGTTGTCTACTATTTTAATATCAGATTTTACCGGGTTTTTGATGCTCAGAACGAAACTGTTTTGATTTACATATGCATTAACATCTATAACACATGGAGCACACTCTGCGCAACCGCGAACAGCATTGTCTATCGCATTTGAAAGGACCGTACAAAGATCAAGATTATCTATACCAATGCGTGGAATTTTACCATTAAAATCAATTTTAATATCGAAAACAGAGGCATTTGCGCTCTTCTCCGAAAGAATAGCGTCTGCCAAAGGATTGCCTGTAACATATTCCAACTTTGAATCCGCCAGACCTG
The DNA here is from genome assembly GCA_902789095.1 of Oscillospiraceae bacterium. GTDB lineage: Bacteria > Bacillota > Clostridia > Oscillospirales > Acutalibacteraceae > CAG-488. The sequence goes on from CADAMY010000048.1 coordinate 8,117, forward strand.
TTGACAATTCATTAATATATTGCTTTGCGTCGTCAAATTGCTCAGCATTCAGCAGATAATTTAACGAAAAAAGGTTATTCTGATAGTCATGTCTGAATTTGCGAAGTGTTTCATTCTTTTGCGCAACCTCTTCATAATGTCTTAGTTCTGTTCGCAAAATCCGGTCAGTTTCCCTTTGATGATCAATCATACGGATAATATTAACCGAAAAATAGATAAGTCCTGCAACAAGAATCATACCGGATACTATTTTCAGCCATGTTGATACCTCTTTATAAAGCGGTATTTCATCTGAAAAAATAATGTCGTAATACATCGATAGCTCCGAAATAATCATTACAACATATGGAAGCGGCGAGATAACCTCGAGCGGGAAAAGATCCTCATTATGTACATTGATATTGATATACATAAGTATTTCCACCGCAAATAGAACAGTACATATCACAACAGGTATTAGTTTATCGGCATAAATCCAATAACTCTGAAGTGCCGTTTGCAACGGCATACAGATGTAGTCAAGCGTCGTGCAAAACAGCAGTCCGAAAAGAAGCAGACTGATCTTCTTTTTCACATTAAGGAACAGGACAGAAAAAAACATTGCGACTGCCATAAGCGAGATTTCAGAAACAAGAGAAGATATTTCATCATCTTTAACAATAAAAGCACATACTGCCTGCAGCGCTGCAATTAACGTAAACAATACTATACCGGCATGTTTATGTCGTTCCGATTTAAACCGATACCCGAAAATCCTGCATAGTAAAAACCAGAAGACCGCAGCAGGAACTAAGAAGTTTAGACAGTTAAATAATCCATCCAGCATCATAAATAACTCCGTTTAACAAATTTTAAATATTCCTCGCAAAACTCACGGTACCTTTTTCCGCTTACCGAAATCCTTAACCCATCCTCCATAAGAATTTCTTCATTGCTGAATGATTTAACTTTATCAAATCTTACCAAAAACGACCTATGAACTTGAAAGAAACAACCGGGATTGAGCATTTTTGTCAAATCAGAAATCTTACTGTAAAACATAACATCTTCGCCGTATAAAAAGTGACAAAGAATTTGTCTGCCCTGACTTTCAAAAAATGTGACATTACGCAGATTTATCAATATATTTTTTCCGTTGCTTTTTATCAGCAGCTTCTCATCAGTAGAGTTTTCAAAATAATCGTCAAGCGCTTTAAAAAGCTTGCCGGGATCCAATGGTTTTACCAAAAACCTGAATGTATTTACATCAAAAGTATCGTACACAATTTCCGGGCATGCCGTAATAAAGATAATTGTTTTTGACGATTTATATTCGTCATAAAGCTCATGTGCAAATTCGAGCCCATCTTTTTCAGGCATCTGATAGTCCAGTATAAAGAGGTCATAATCATTAAGCTTATCTTTAACTTCTGAATAACTGGAAAATGCATCATACTGAAAAAGATATTGACTTTTTTCTTGATATTCCAATAAGGCATCTGTAACAATTTTGAGATCAACACTGCTGTCATCACATAACGCTATCTTCATAAAAACCGCCACTCTGCTCCAGTATAATATTCTTAATGGTATTATACACCTTTTTCATATATTTGTAAAGAATAATAATCAGCTCAACAGATGTTTTATAACTGCTTAAAGAAAATACTTATTGTTAACAACCGGCTGTAAATCCTCGTTCAAGAAACTCAACAAATAAAACTCGCCGAAATCAGTAAAATTTATCTGATTTATATTTTCACTTAATAATAAAAAGCAGCCACAGAAAACGTATTAATAAAAATACTATTCTGCGGTTGCTTTTCTATCAGGTATTTTAATAGAATTAATCTGCCAATCCTTGATTTTGGGCACGAAAAGATATTATTTGTTAAATAAAAGTTTGACAACTTGTGATGTTTTCATTATTGAAAAAAATGTTATTATGACCCATATAAGCGATGAAATCTTGCTCATATAATCAAAAAAAGACACGAATTTTGCGGCTGTGCCGATCCGTTTAAGATATTTAGCTAAGATATCCATTTTTACCTCCCGTAAAAAGAATGCCGTGAGCTATTCCGGGAATTGATTCGCCCTGCAGCGTTCTCACTGGTGAAAGCAGAGCGCCCGTTGCAGTAAAGAGAACGTTTTTTATCTTTCCTGCTGAGAGTTCCTGCATTATTTTTGAACACAGCACGCTTGCGCTGCAGCCGCACCCCGAGCCGCCTGCGTGAACATCCTGACTGCCACGGTCATATATCATCAGTCCGCAGTCGCCGTGAACGGATGAAATATCAATGCCATGTTCCTTTACCATCAGCTCATAAAGAATGTTTGTACCGACTTCGCCGAGATCCCCCGTCAGAATCAAATCATAATCTTTGGGCTTCGTTCCCGTCAGCTCCAGAAACGAACCTATGGTCTCGCACGCCGCAGGTGAAGATGTCAAGTATACACCATAAAAAATCCCATTCAACATCAAAAACGTAGAAGATCAACCAATAACTCAAATTTATTCATTTCTTCCTTTTTTCCGTTTCACAGGGTTATTATTCAGACTGGTTTCGCTATTCCACGGTCGATGAGAATTGTTCTGCCCGTCTTCTTTTCGTTGTTTTAGCTGTCGATTGCCTCTAACTCTTTAAATAAATATGTAACGACATCAATCGGATAATCGTTTTCATCCCATAATTCAACCTCACACGCAGGGCCAGTTGAATAAATGCTTACGACGACACCGACTGAACCGACAGGATATCCGTTCTTTTCAACGAGTGTTTTGACCTTATCATACTCTTTTACCATAATTATTTTCCCTCCAAATAATTAGTTATTAGCCTTGGCGTGTTGCTGCCTTTGTCGATTTGATAGACAGCAATCACGTTCTTTGTTTTGCCATTTGGACCAGTAACCGGAATTCTATATTTGTATTTTACTCCGAATTCCGTTTTTGAAACATCATACGGCTTGGCAGTTCCGGTGGTAACCGCAGTATGGATCTGCGAAATCAATCCATCAGCATTTTGTTTTGTATAACCTAAACCTTTTTCATATGCCTCAGCTTTACCTTTTGCGTTGGAATTGTTCGGGTCAAGAGAATAATTTACAAATTTTTCTCTTGGAGTATTTGCATTAGTATTGTTCGGCATAGAATAATTGCTTTGAGAGCCGTTTGTCCCGCCAAAACCACCATGAAATCCAGAACCCATTATTCGCCCACCTCCTTGCGGTGAGCAATCATGTAATCGCTGTCAAACTGCAATATCTTGATCCCAACATTTTTATACTTTCCGAAAATGGCGTCAGGCGCGGTTCCATAAACAACGATCATTTTCGGGTTCAGCTTTTTGACAGCGTAGTCTAAACCGTTTATAAAGAACCCTCGATCTTGCAGTAGTTTGATACAGCCGTGTGAACCGACGGCGATTGTCGCCGATCTCGGCACACCGCAGCAGCAAACATCGTATGTACGCTTGTCGCCCCATCGCACGTTGGCGATAATCGGAATACCTTCACTCTGGAGCCATACAGCAATGGCATGACTGCGGTAAATATTCCAGTACTGCATTACAAGCGGCATATCACGGTAAAGACTGAAATCCGGTGCGATCACGCCTTTATACCGTTTGAGGATCGGCAGATATCTAAATGGTCTGTTCCATAGCCGTTCAATCGACACGTCATCCTCGTAGAAGTGTACCCAAGCATCATAATCCGTTCCGCTGACCGCCTTTGAAAAAGAAATTAATTTTTCGGGAACGGTCGTTTCCGGCGCGATGCACGGGATTTCGAGTTCACCCTCATAGGTCGCATTTTGAACCATGAAAGCATGAAAAACGTCTTTGCACCCACTGCGGGTGCTGTTAATTTTGGACATAATCTGTCCCTCCTTCTGCTTGCCATAGCAGAAACCGATCCGGGCAGGCAAAATTTTTAGCCCGAACGGATTGACAAAGGGGCAGAAAAATGCTAACATACTAATGTCCAGTTAGAATATGTATAGCATATTCTGCCGAAAACACATTGGTTTGCTGCTTTTACAGCTTACTGATGTGTTTTTTGTTATTTTATTGTTCAAATTGCTTTACCATCTTTATACTAAGCATTAAGCAATTCTAAACAGATTAAGCATAGCCAGCTCATAATCTGTATATTCCGATGATCCGTATTGCAGCCACTTCCGATAGTACGAAAGAGCATAACCTGCTGCTTCAAAGCTGACCTCAAAAACATCCGCTATGCCGTAGGGATCGTTCAGATTGAATTTGTGAACAAGGACAGGCGGAACAAGTGCATACTTAGCAAAGAATCTGACTTCTTTTTCTGCAAGTTCGCTGTCCTCGCTGTGATCCAGAACGATATGCCCTATTTCGTGCATAATAGTATTGTTGATTCGACCGTAATCCTTCTCATCGTTATAATAGATATACCATTCGCCGGGTTTCTTTTCCACACAAAATCCGTCTTCACTCTTTTTTACAAGCAAGTATCTTTTAGTCCTATGAATTGCTGAATACGGAATCACTTTTATCCCCATTTTTGTTGCTAATTCAAAAGCACTGATTGGTACACAAGACACATCATATTTGATAAACAAATCAACAACTATTTTCTTAATTTCCTCATATCGCTGATGTGACAAAGATATTCCCAAATATTATTCCTCCCCAAACAATGCATTGATAAGTTCTTTCTTTTCCTGCTCAGACATCTCCGAGGCGTTTCGTGCAATCAATCTGCATATACGCGGATGATTGAATTCATCGTTCTCGATTCCAAGAATATAATCAGATGTAATATGAAGTGCTGTTGCGATATTTGCAATCATTTCCGGTTTTGGATCTCGCTCACCTGAAATATATCTTGAAATAACTGCCTCAGTCACCCCGATTGTCGCAGCAAGCTCTTTTTGAGAAATGCCTCTTTTTTTGATCGCTCGCAAGATTCGTTGTCCCAATTCCTTTCCCATATATAGTACCTCCTTTCAAATCCAAGCACATTATATACTATTCTTGCCATTTTGTCAAGCGTTATTGTCGATTTTTTTTGATTTTTTATTGAAGCATATATTTATGTATTCTTACGCTGTCGAACCAACTCCGGGCATTTTGAAACTCAGCATGAAAACCTATCTCTACTTGACATATGACAAACAGCAAGCTCCCTCCAACCGGAAGAGGCCTGCTGTTTTTTTCTTTCTGCTGTAACTGAAAATATTATTTAACTAAACTGTTTTTAACTGAAGAAAAAGCTTTTATCAGGGAAGAGAGCATTACCGCTGTAAGTGTCAGTGACGATACTTTGCTCATAAAATCAAAAAAAGACGCAATTTTTGCGGCGGCGCTGATTCGTTTGAGATGTTTGACTGCGCTATTCATTTTTGCCTCCCGAAAATAATATTCCGTGCGCGATGCACGGTATGGATTCGCCCTGCAAAATTCTTGTTGGCGAAAGCAGGGCGCCCGTCGCTACGAAAAGAACCTTTTTCAGTTTTCCGGCGGAAAGCTCCTGCATGATTTTGGAGCAGAGCACAACCGCGCTGCATCCGCACCCTGAGCCGCCTGCGTGAACATCCTGACTGCCACGGTCATATATCATCAGTCCGCAGTCGCCGTGAACGGATGAAATATCAATGCCGTGCTCCTTTATCATCAGCTCATAAAGAATGTTTGTACCGACTTCGCCGAGGTCCCCCGTCAGAATCAAGTCATAATCTTCCGGTTTCGTCCCCGTCAGCTCCAGAAACGAACCTATGGTCTCGCACGCCGCAGGCGCCATTGCCGCTCCCATGTTGTTTTCGTCCGTGATACCGAGGTCACGTACTTTGCCGAAAACAATCTTTTGCGCGCAAGGATTTGAGCGGCTTTGATTTTTTTCAAAAATAAGGCATCCTGCGCCGGTGACAGTCCATTGCGACGTCGGGGTGCGCTGACCGCCGTATTCTATCGGCTTGCGGAACTGCCGCTCTGCCGAGCAGAAATGCGACGAAGTGACGGCGCCTGCTCTGTCTGCGGCGCCTGAATCGACGCAAGAAATGCGACGAAGTGACGGCGCCTGCTCTGTCTGCGGCGCCTGAATCGACGCAAAGAGCCGCAAGGATTGCGCTCAGCGCCATAGTTGAACACGCTCCGTAAACTCCGGCAAACGGCACGCTGACGTTTTTCATTGAATACCCCGACGCTGTGCATTGATTCAGCAGGTCGCCTGCAAAAATCACATCGAGGTCGCTTTCGGTGACTTTTGCCTTTTTCATCGCTGCATAAAGTGCATTCTGCTGAAGCAGACTCTCAGCCTGTTCCCAGGTTTCGCAGGCAAGAGACGTATCTTCCTTGACAATGTCAAAATAATCTTTCAGAGGTCCTTCCGCTTCTTTTTTACCGACAATAGAAGCAAAACCCGATATTTCCGGCTCTGAAGCGAGCGTTATTACTTTCTGCATTATGCCACCGCCTTTGTAAAAATCCAGTATATTATGCCGTAAACAACGCCTGCGGCTGTGCCGTAAAGAATTACAGGTCCGGCAATCGAAAAGATTTGAGTCCCTACGCCCATAATTTTTCCCTCGCCTGTGTGCTCCATTGCGGCGCTGACAACAGCATTGGCAAAGCCCGTGATAGGCACAAAAGTACCTGCTCCTGCGTGTTTTGCGATCTTATCGAAAACACCTATCGCCGTGAGAATAGCCGTGACGGCAATAAAAGTCAGCGATACAAGCGTTCTCGCAGTTTTTTCATCAGCATCCGCTCTTGTAAAGATGTAAAAAAACGCTTCGCCCGCAAGGCATATCAGTCCGCCGAAAAGGAATGCCTTTATACAGTCTTTAATCAAAGGCGACGGCGGCGAATGTTTTTTCGATAACTTATCATAATCTTTATCAGATATTGGCATAGAATCCCCTTTCATTCAAGCAGCATCAGCATTTCATCAACAGATATATGCGGCTGAAGAGCTTTATTAATTGTCATACCGACGAGCTTTGAAGCCCTGCCGATGACAAGGTCAATTTCCCTTGAGGTGATTATCATATTTTCCTCAAGATAAGGATAAGAGCTTTTACTATTGCCTGTAATATCGTTTACAAGCGTCAGAGCGTCAACGACAGTCGGAACTCCGATTGAAATTACAGGCACTCCGAGAGTTTCTTTATTGATGGCGCTCCTTGCGTTATTTACTCCCGACCCGGGAACGATGCCGGAATCAGCCATCTGAAAAGTACAGCCGAGCCTTGAAAGACGTCTTGCCGCAAGCGCATCAATAACTATAACAGCCGACGGATTTATAAAATCAACGAGTCCTTTGATTATCTCAGCGGATTCAACGCCTGTCTGACCGAGCACGCCGGGTGAAATAACGGCGCAAGGTCTCAAATTTCCGAGTCCTACGCTTTTGGCAAGCTCGCCGCTGATATGTCTCGTTGCGAGAATGACTGAGCAGCTGTCCGGTCCGAGCGCATCGGGTGTGATTTCTTCGTTGCCGAGTCCTATTGTGAGCACCGTTCCTTCTCCGGGCAGCAGTGACGAGAGCTGACTGCCGAGCAGGTCGATAAGCTCTTCGTCGCATACGCTGTATTTTGTCAGCGGAGGTATTTCCGCAGTGATGTACGTTCCCTGCGGTTTGCCGATTTTCTTTTCGCCGTGTTTATTTGTAATTTTTATTTTTGTGAGCCGTACTCCGCCGTATTCCGACACTTCGCTTTGCACCCCGTCAGCCGTCATTTCGGGCAGAATTTCACATTTTTCCAGCGCAAGGTCTGTACGAAAATCCACAAATATGCACCTCGTTATATTTTTTTACTTGATTTTTTAAAATAAATATAGTATGATTTAAAAAATGTTTTATTATTTTTAAAAAACATCTTGCATTTTAACGAAAATAATGTTATTATAACTAACTGTGTAGAGTAT
>CADAMY010000049.1 GCA_902789095.1 Oscillospiraceae bacterium
GTTTACAACCGCAGAAATATTGCTGATTATCAGGCAAGAGCTACGGTAATGTATATAAAGATGTGGATTCACGATAATTTGTATTCTGACGCAACATATATCGAAGTCTGCGACGCTTATATTATGATGCTGCTTCAGGGCTCGAAGATGGTAAGCGATATAACCTCACTTTCTATGATTTTTGACTTTGCTCACGAAAAAATCACTTCACCGCTCAAAAAGCTGCCGGAAATTATTTCAAAACACAAAAAAACAAACAAAAAATAAGAGCCTTCAATCGGCTCTTATTCTTTTTCTTCATTATCTTCAAGGAATTTCTGCGTCTGTTCCCATTCAATATATAAATTATTCTGGATTTCGTTGAGTTCGCTTATTTCATTTGTGATTTCAAGTATCTTTTCATAATCGCTCTGCACTTCTTCTGAAGAAAGCTTTGAATTCAGAACGTCGATTTTAATTTCTGTTTCTTCGATCTCTTCCTCGATTTTTTTAAGCCTTGTGCCGGCTTTTCTTATAGAAGAAGCAAGCTCTTTTTTAAGTTTATAATCGTTGACTTTAGCGGCAGGTTTATGAGCATTGTCGGCTCGGATCTGACCGATTTTTTTATGCTCGGTATAATAATCGTAATTGCCGAGGTATTCTTTTATTCCGTCTTTATCCATATAAAGAATACGGTCTGCGAGCTTGTTGATAAAATATCTGTCGTGCGAAATTATAAACAATGTACCTTTAAAATCAGCCAAAGTATCCTCAAGCGCTTCTCGTGAAAATGCGTCAAGATGGTTGGTCGGCTCGTCAAGCAATAAAAAATTATAGCCGCCGAGCATGAGTTTTAAAAGTTCGACCCTTGCAAGCTCGCCGCCCGAGCAATCAGCAAGGCGCTTGAAAACGTCGTCGCCTTTAAAAAGAAAAGCCGCAAGAGCATTTCTGATTGCCGTCTGATTCATTTTAGGATATTTATTCCACACGTCGTCAATGACAGTTCTGTTGTCGTCAGGCAGCTTTCTTATCTGCTCATAATATCCTTTATAAATATTCTCTCCCCAGGTAAGCGAGCCTGTTTCAGATGCAAGCTCGCTCATCAATATTCTGAAAAGCGTAGTTTTGCCGCATCCGTTATCGCCCAGAAGAAATACCCTCTCACCTTTTCTGATAGAAAAACTTACATTTGAAAAAATACGCTTTGAGCCGAAATTTTTTGAAAGATTATCTGCAAATAAAATATCGTTGCCCGTTTCGCATTTCGGCTCAAAATTGAATCTGATACGCTCCACCTTGCTGTCGGGAATCACAAGCTGTTCTTTAATTCTTTCGATCTGCTTTAATTTACTTTCGGCAGTTCTGATATTGCGCTCTCTGTTCCATTGTCTCTGCTGAGCAACAATGCCTTCAATGCGTTCGATTTCCTGCATATCGGCTCTGTATTTATCTTCAATCGCCCTCTGCATCGCTTCTTTTTTAATAAGAAAATCAGAATAATTGCCCTTGAAAGAATAGCATTTTTTATTTTCGATCTGAATCGTTTTGTTGGTTACTTTATCAAGAAAATATCTGTCGTGCGAAACGACAATAATATTTCCCCTGAAATTGTTGATAAAATCTTCAAGCCATTCAACTGATGAAATATCAAGGTGATTCGTCGGCTCGTCAAGAAGCAGAAGATCGCTTTCTGAAAGCAAGAGCTTTGCAAGAGTTACCTTTGAACGCTGACCGCCGCTTAATTTTTTGGTGGAAATATTAAAATCATTCTCACTGAATCCGAGACCGAGCAGGGCGCTCCTTGCCCTGCTTTTGTATGTAAGCCCGCCTTTATACTCGAATTCTTCGTTGTATTTTGCCTGAAGAGCAATGTTTTTATCAATATCAATACCCTTTTCAAGCTGAATGTTCACATTTTCAATTTTATTTTCAAGCTCTGAAAGATGAGCAAAGACGCTTATCAGCTCTTCCCATAAAGTTCTGCCCTCAGCGGAACATGTATGCTGCTCCATATAACCGATTTTTTTATTTTTCGATATAAAAACCGAGCCGCTGTCAGGCAAATATTCGCCGGTTATGATTTTAAAAAGAGACGTTTTGCCTGCTCCGTTGACGCCGACAAGCCCTGCTTTTTCGTCGTCCTTAATATCAAAAGAAAGTGAAGAAAAAATATTTTCTTCACCGAAAGAAAGATTAAGATTCTGAGCAGATAAAACAACCATTATTTTTCTCCGTTATGCAGTGATTTCCTGCGTAGTGATGTCTTTAATAAACAAAGGATAATTGTCAGAAGCGTTGAAGTGCTTTTCCCAGAAAAGTCTTGAATTGCTCCTGAGCTTTTCATATTCTTCGTCATTCATATTATAAACAATTTTGATAAGGCGGATAAGATCGTTATCCGAAAAATCCTTATCAAGCAGAAAGCCGTTGTAGCCGTCCTTTACAATTTCACCCGTACCGCCGACGTCCGTAGCGATTACCGGGATACCGAAGCTGACGGCTTCCATAATCGAAACAGGCAAGCCTTCGTTAAGGCTGACGTTGACAAAAAGGCTGACAGGCTTGGTTTTATAAAAATTATAAACCGCATAATTATCAATATTGCCGGGAAACTCGGTTTTCATAAACGAAAGCCTGGTTTCGGCGATTTTTTTTACAGTATCCTGCATTTTGCCGTCGCCGATGTGAGTCCAGCGGATTTTTAAACCCGAATCCTTAAAATTTTCAAGTGCCGAAGCGAATCTGTCGATCCTCTTGATTTCGTTAGTCCTCGCGCATGTGACGATATGAAAATCTTCTTTATCATAAGTACTGATTCCGTAATCCGTCGTACCGAGATATGAGCAGAAAAACTTTTCTGAATAGTCGGGAATAGTCTTCTTAAGATAATCCCTGCCGTTTTCAGAGCAGGCAAAAACAGCGTCGCATTCTTTGGCTAAAGTGTTTCTGAAAGGAAGATAATCAAGCCTGTTGATATACGCATACAGATCGTACCTGTGGGCACGGCTGATAAGTTTTACGTTATGATTTTGGGATTTTATGTAATCCTTAATATAAACACCGGTCAGGCATATAGAAAAGAACCAGTAGCTGTAAATGGTAATACTGTCAAATTTTGAAAAATCGAAGCGGTCAAGAATGCCGATACACTCATTGAACTGGCGGATCGAACGCTCCTCAAAATATGAAGAAAATGCTTTTCTTGACAGAGAACTGCCGATAGCTTCAGCGTCCTGCGGATTAATTCTTCTGTTTTTAAATATATTAAGCGCGCCTTTTGCGGTATCTTTGATTCTTAAAATTTTCTTTTTGCCGGATGAAGTATTGTAAACGTCAGCGTTTGACGGATAGACTCTTGTAATATCGTCTCCTTTGCTTAATTCAAGAGCCAGAATAATTATTTTATCAAAGCTTTTTTCAAGAAAACTGATTTCATTTTCCAGGAAAGTCTCCTCCCCCTTGAACGGAAAAGAGCTTGTAAGCAATATAAGACAATTACTCATTTTAACACATCCGAATCCATTAAACTTCTGATAAAGTATATCATTTTAAATAATATAAGTCAACTGATAATAATTACTGAATATGTAAAAAAAGTCCGCCGGAAGACCGACGGACCGAAAAACTGAAAATTATTTGTAAAGCGGACCGTAATTGCCGCATGCGCGGTAATCCTGACCTTCTTTGTCCATACCGAATGCATTCCAGCAAGCGGGACGGAAAATAGTATCTTCATCAACGTTGTGAAGAGATACGGGGATGCGAAGCATTGAGCACATTGTGATAAGATCAGCGCCGATATGACCGTAGGTTGACGCGCCGTGGTTAGCGCCCCAGTTGTTCATAAGATCGTAAGCTGACTTGAATGCGCCTTTGCCTGTAAGCTTGGGAGCAAACCATGTGCAGGGCCATGTGTAGTCGGTTCTCTTCCAGAGTACGTCAGATACTTCGTCGGGAAGAGCTACGTAGTAACCCTCGCAGATCTGGATCGTGGGGCCTAAGCCTTTGACCCAGTTGATTCTGATCATAGTTGCGGGCATTTCGCCTCTTGTAAGGAAACGTGAAGAGAATCCGCCGCCTCTGAAGTAGCCGTTGTCAGCCGCATTCCACGTTGTAGCATTGAGCATCTTTTCAACGTCTTCGTCTGTTACGTCAAACCATTTCTTCATGCAGGGCTTGCCGTTTTCATCTCTTAATTCGCCGCATGCGTCAAGGCAGGATGCGCCGGAGTTGATAAGGTGGATGATACCGCCCGCTTCCTTGGCTTTGCCTTCAAGCTCATAGCCTGTAACTCTCTTGACAGATTCCGTGCTCCAGTGAGTACGAACGTCAGAGAACATTGACGGCTGATTTGTAAGAAGCTTTTCAAACAGCATTGAAATACCGTTGAGAATATCGTTTTCGGTAGCGAGGATATACGGCTCTCTAACGCCGTTCCAGTCAAATGAAGTATTAAGAAGAGCCTCTGCAAAGTCGGCGTTCGGCCAATGGTCAGTCCACTGACGCTGACCCTGGAAACCTGCCGCGATCGCGTTATGACCGACCATTTCTTCTTCTCTGCCTTCGGGAAGATTCTTGTTGCCGTTCATAAGGTCCTTAATGATTATCATGAGCTTGACTGTGAATTCCCAGTCTTTTTCTTTCTGCTCGTCTGATTTTCTTACGAATTCGGGATTCTTGTCGAATCCTTCCCTGCATTTTTCTTTAGTCCATTTAAGCGCTTTTTGGAATTCGGCTTCGTCATAGATGCCTTCTTCCATTCTTCTGAGAACTTCTACTTCGTCAACTGATTCAACACGCATACCGAGATATTCCTCGATAAATTCGGGAATCATAGTTGAGCCTGCAATACCCATGCAGATAGAGCCGATCTGAAGATATGATTTGCCTTTCATCGTTGCAACTGCAACGGCGCATTTGGCAAATCTTAAAAGTTTTTCTTTAACGTCATCGGGAATTTCGGTGTCGTCAGCTTCCTGAACTTCTCTGCCGTAGATGCCGAATGCCGGAAGACCTTTCTGAGCATGAGCGGCAAGAACAGACGCAAGATAAACAGCGCCCGGTCTTTCAGTAGCGTTGAAGCCCCAAACGCCTTTGATGGTGTTGGGATCCATATCCATAGTTTCAGAACCGTAGCACCAGCAGGGTGTAACGGAAAGAGTGATGTCAACACCCTCTTTTTTGAACTGAGCGGCGCAGGCTGCGGTCTCAGCAACACGGCCGATAGTAGTATCTGAAATAACTACTTTTACGGGTTCGCCGTTGGAATACTTAAGGTTTTCGGTAAAGAGCTTCGCAGCCGCCTTTGCCATACCCATTGTCTGTTCCTCAAGTGACTGTCTTACGCCTAAAGGGCCTCTTCTGGCGTCGATAATAGGACGGATACCGATTACGGGATATTCGCCGATGAATCTGTTTTCTGCCATTTCAACCATTCCTTTCATAAAAGAGAGCAGATATACTCTGCTTAATTATAATAATATCATTGAAATTACAATTATTCTTGTGTTATAATAGACATAAATTATAACGATATTCAGATTTTAGGAGTTCATTATGAAATATCTTGATTACAGGGAATCCGTTCAGCACGGCACTTTTGATTTTCCGATAGAATTATATAAGATCGATCCTCTTCATCCGCAGTATGATATGATGTATCACTGGCACCCGGAATGTGAAATTATAAGAATAAAAAAAGGAAAGTTTTTAATAACTCTTGACTCAGAAGAGATTCTTACCGAAGCCGGAGATATAATATATATTACCGACGGAGTTATGCACGCAGGTCACGCCGTTGAGGAATGCGAGTACGAATGCGTAGTTTTTGACGCTAAAGGCGTTACGTCAGGAAATCACGCAAGCATTCGCCAGATGGAAAACGTATTGAGCCACAAAAGAATAATAAACAGCCATATAAAAAACTGCGATAACGAATTGAAAACAATCATAAACAGTCTTTTTGAAGCTATGGATAAACGGTATCCCGGCTATGAATTCACCGTCACAGGCACGCTTATGCAGTTTTACGGTTATATATTCAAAAATCATTTATATTCGCTCAATCAGGAAACGGCGCTCAAATCAAAAGAACAGCAGCTCATGATGAGAGACGTCGTATCGTTCATAGAGCAGAATTACGCCGATAAAATAACTCTCAATTCCCTTGCAAAAAAAGCGGGAATGAGCCCGAAATATTTCTGCTCCGTATTTTATAAGATAACGAGAAAAACACCTATTGAATACCTTAACGCTTACAGAATAGAATGCGCCTGTGAAAAACTGATAACTACAGAGACAAGCGTTACGGATATTGCTTTCGGATGCGGATTCAACGATCTGAGTTATTTTACAAAAACATTTAAAAAATACAAAAATACGACTCCCCTGCATTACAGAAAAAGCGATGCGGCGCTGATTTAAATAAAATTTTGTCAGGATATTGATTTTTTGCCCCATTTATGATATTATTCGACAAAGGGGGCTGAAATATGACTGATTCATTGGCTAAAAATTTAAGAAATTTCCGTCTTGCTCATAAGCTGACGCAGGACGAACTCGCCGCAATAATTAAAAAGGACCGTTCGCTTATTGCAAAATACGAAACAGGTAAAGCGATACCTCCCCTGCCTGTTCTCAAAATTTTATCTGCGCTTTACAACACGAGCGTTGACGAATTATGCGCTGAAAAAACTGACGAAGGCGAACTCGTTCTTAACGATCCCGAAAAAGAAGAGGATTCCGTCGAATATGCAGAACTTACAAAAGATGAGCAGATGCTGATACTTAAATTAAGGCTTCTCGGTTATGATAAGTTTTTAAAATTCAGCAAAAAAGTTGATATTGAGCTGAATAAAACGCAGATATGATCAATAAAAAGACAGCAGATTTTTCCGCTGTCTTAATTTTTTTAAAAAATATTAAAAAAAGTTGTGTAAAGTCCGTTTGTATGGACTTGAAATGCGATTTTTGTCGAACATTTGTCTTGACAAATATAAAAAACCTGCTATAATAGTAGCTGTAAAGAACATTTGTTCAAATAAAATGTAAAGGATGTTTTGACTATGACAGGAGCAATGCTTACAGCAACAATTATTGATATTATTCTCGCTTTGGCGGTGATCATCGGACTTATCAATGAGGAGAAGCTCATTGACTTTGAAGACAGAATTATTTATTCTCTCGCCCGCATTTGGAAAAAGCATATGCGCCGCCGCATTATTAAAAAGAGAGCAAAACAGAAAGCCCACCTCAGAGTAATCAGCAATAACCGTAATTACAATACTTGTAACAGAACAGCTTAACGCCACTCCAGGACATATTGATTTGCACCTTATGTCTGAAAATTCCATAAGCAGCAGGACTGCCGAATTTTACTTCGGCAGCCCTGTTGTTTTTTTATTTAAAATATTTAACTGCTGATGAGAACATCTTCATATCATATTCGCCCAAAACGTTTTTATAAAGGCCTGAGCCGATTCGCTCTGAATGAGCCATTTTGCCGAATACCCTGCCGTCAGGCGAAGTGATGCCTTCGATAGCCTGAACCGAATTGTTGGGGTTGAACTGAATTTCGGCTGTGGCTCTGCCGTCAAAATCAACGTACTGAGTAGCGATCTGACCGTTTTGCGCCAAAGTTCTGACAAGCTCATCGCTTGCTATGAATCTGCCTTCGCCGTGCGAAATCGGAACACAGAATATATCGCCCGTATTTACGCCTGAAAGCCACGGAGATTTATTTGAAGCGATCCTCGTCCTGACGATTTTTGACTGGTGACGGGCAATGGAATTGAACGTCAGCGTCGGGCAGTTTTCGTCGGTTTCAATGATTTTACCGTAAGGAACAAGACCTAATTTTATAAGCGCCTGGAATCCGTTGCATATACCGCACATTAGTCCGTCACGCTTGTCAAGCAGGTCGGTTACACCCTCTTTTATCTCAGCGTTTCTGAAGAAAGCGGTGATGAATTTACCTGATCCGTCAGGCTCGTCGCCGCCGGAGAAGCCGCCGGGAATAAATACCATCTGAGCGGATTTGAGTTTATCAGCAAAGGTGCTGACGCTTCTTGAAATTCCGTCAGCCGTGAGGTTGTTTATAACGATTATTTCTGCTTGCGCTCCTGCGTCACGCATTACCTTGGCCGTGTCATATTCACAGTTCGTACCGGGGAATACGGGAATGAGCACCTTCGGCTTTGCGGTTTTGATTGAAGGAGCCGCTCTCTTCTGAGCATTGAAGCTGAATGTTTCAACAGCAGTTTCGGACTGCTGAGCCTGAGTATGATAAACAGTTTCAAGCTTGCCCTCGTAAACTGAGAGGATATCGCCCGTATTAACACTCATACCTTTTAAAGTGAAGAGCGAATCATCGGTAACGTTTCCTAAGAATGTTCCGATATCTTCGTCACCCGCAAGTTCAAGAATGAACGAGCCGTAGCAAAGGGAGAAAATATCGCTGTTGTCAATATTATCGCTGAACTTAAAGCCGAAGCCGTTGCCGAACGACATTTTCATAACCGCTTCCGCAATACCGCCGAATCCGGGAGTATAAGCAGAAAGGACTTTGCCGCTTCTCATAAGCTCAGTTACTTTTGTAAACAGATTGAGTAAAGACCCGGTTTCGGGAAGTCCGTTTTCATCAAGCCGGGGTTTTAAAAGAACAACTTTACTGCCCGCCTTTTTGAATTCGTTGGTGATGATGTTGTCTGTTTTTTCGGTAGTTACGGCAAAGGAAACGAGCGTCGGCGGAACGTCGAGCTTTTCAAAAGTTTCGCTCATAGAATCTTTGCCACCTATTGCAGCGATACAGAGATTCTTCTGAGCTTCAAAAGCTCCGATCAGAGCCGCAAGAGGTTTGCCCCAGCGTTTCGGCTCTTTGTTCGGTCGCTCAAAATATTCCTGGAAAGTTAAATAAACGTCCTCAAACCCGGCGCCTGTCGCAATAAGTTTGCAGACAGATTCAACGACGGCAAGATAAGCGCCGTGGTACGGACTTTTTTCAGTAACAAGCGGATTATAGCCCCAGGACATAACGGAGCAGTCGTCAGTATGCTTCTTTTCAACGGAGATCTTCTGCACCATAGCCTGAATGAGAGTGAGCTGATTTTTACCGCCGAAAGGCATAAGCACCGTACCGGCTCCGATAGTTGAATCGAATCTTTCGGAAAGTCCCCTCTTTGAGCAGACATTGAGGTCGCCGGCAAGTTTTTTCATTTCTTCGGCAAAATCGCCGCTTATTTCTTTTTTATAGATTTCAGCCTTCGGAGTTTCTATATCTATATGCTTTTCCGCTCCGTTGGAATTTAAAAATTCACGGCTTATGTCAACGATAGTTTTACCGTTCCAGTTCATTCTGAGTCTCGGCTCAGCCTTTACTTCGGCTACTACGGTAGCTTCGAGGTTTTCGCTGTCGGCAAGAGCTAAGAATTTTTCAATGTTTTCTTTTTCTATTACAACAGCCATTCTCTCCTGAGATTCGCTGATTGCAAGCTCTGTTCCGTCGAGTCCGTCGTACTTTTTGGGTACTGCGTTGAGGTCGATTTCAAGTCCGTCTGCGAGCTCGCCTATTGCGACGCTGACGCCGCCTGCGCCGAAGTCGTTGCATCTCTTGATCATTCTGCAAGCTTCATAATTTCTGAAAAGGCGCTGGAGCTTGCGCTCTTCGGGAGCGTTGCCCTTCTGAACTTCCGCTCCGCATGTTTCAAGAGAAGCGAGAGTATGAGACTTTGAAGAGCCTGTTGCGCCGCCGCAGCCGTCTCTGCCTGTTCTGCCGCCGAGAAGAATGACTATGTCGCCGTCTTCAGGGCGTTCGCGGCGAACGTTTTCGGCAGGAGCCGCCGCAATAACCGCGCCGATTTCCATGTGCTTTGCGGCATATCCGTCATGATAAATCTCGTCAACGATTCCCGTTGCAAGACCTATCTGGTTGCCGTATGAAGAATATCCCGCCGCCGCCGTGGTTACGATCTTTCGCTGAGGGAGCTTGCCCTGCATCGTCTCTTTAACGGGCTTGAGAGGATTTGCAGCGCCCGTGATTCTCATAGCGCCGTAAACGTATGAACGGCCTGAAAGCGGGTCTCTGATAGCTCCGCCGATACATGTAGCAGCGCCGCCGAAAGGCTCGATCTCGGTGGGATGATTATGAGTTTCGTTTTTAAACAGAAGGAGCCACGGCTCTTTTTTACCGTCCGCCTCTATCTCGATTTTTACCGTGCAGGCGTTGATTTCTTCTGATTCGTCAAGCTTATCGAGCCTGCCGGTCTTCTTTAAATATTTTGCGGCAAGAGTGCCTATATCCATTAAGTTTACAGGCTTCGTTCTGCCTAAAAACTCTCTTGTCTTAATATAATCGTCATAAGCGCTCTGCAAAAATTCATCTTCAAATTTAACGGAATCAATAGTTGTAAGGAACGTCGTATGACGGCAATGATCCGACCAGTAAGTGTCGATCATTCTGATTTCGGTAATCGTCGGGTCTCTTTTTTCGCTTTTAAAATACTGCTGACAGAAAGCTATATCGTCATTATCCATAGCAAGAGCGTATTTTTTAACAAAATCCGCCAAACCTTCGCTGTCAAGCTCACAGAATCCGTCAAGTGTCTCAACGGTGGTGGGAATATCGTAATTGATTTTGAGCGTTTCAAATGTATCAAGCGACGCTTCCCTTGCTTCAACAGGGTTGATGACGTGCTTTTTGATCTGAGCAATTTCATCGTCTGTAAGATTACCGTAAAGCATATATATTTTAGCGGCCTTTACCAAAGGTCTTTCCTGCTGAGAAATTATCTGAATGCACTGAGCGGCAGAATCCGCTCTCTGATCAAACTGACCGGGCAGGAATTCAACTCCGAAAACAACTGCGCCGCTTGACGGAATATCATAAAAAACTTCGTCAGTCTGAGGCTCGGAAAAGACTGTGTTTATAGAATAATCAAACAGTTCTTTTTCAATATTTTCAACGTCATAGCGGTTGATGACACGAACGCTCTCAAGACTTTTGATCTGAAGAATGTGGCGGATATCGTAACGAAGGCTGTTAGCTTCGGCAGCAAACTGAGGCTTTTTTTCAACGTAAACTCTGTAAACCATTATTTGTTTCCTCCGATTGCAAGCGCCCTTGCGCCGATGTCTCTGCGGCAGAAGCCGTTTTCAAATCCTACTTTATCACTCAGAGCATAAGCTCTCTTTACAGCTTCTTCGAGCGTATCGGCTGTTGCTGTAACGCCTAAAACTCTGCCGCCTGCGGAAAGAAGCTTATCGCCGTCTTTTTTAGCTCCTGCAACAAAAATCTCGCTGTTTTCGTCACATTCAGGAAGAGTGAGCTCAAAGCCCGACTGATAGCTGACAGGATATCCTTTTGAAGCAAGAATTACGCAGCAAGCGCTCTTTTTGCTGAAGTTAACCTGCGTTTCTTTAAGTGTGCCGTTAGTCACCGCCTGCATTATTTCAAGCAGATCGCTTTCAAGAAGAGGCAGAACTACTTGAGTTTCAGGATCGCCGAAACGGCAGTTGTATTCAATAACCTTCGGTCCGTCGGGAGTAATCATAAGTCCGAAATAAAGGCATCCTCTGAATTCTCTGCCCTCCTGCTTCATAGCTTTGATAGTGGGCAAAAAGATTTTCTGCATACATTCTTCTGCGACTTCTTCAGTATAATAAGGATTCGGAGCGATAGTTCCCATACCGCCGGTGTTGAGACCTTTATCGCCGTCAAGAGCGCGTTTATGATCCATTGAAGAAATCATCGGAACGACTGTTTCACCGTCAGTAAAGCTGAGAACGGAGACTTCGGGACCCGTCAGAAATTCTTCAATAACGATATTGTCGCCGCTTTTGCCGAATTTTTTATCCTGCATTATTTCTTTTATTGCTTCTTTAGCTTCCTCTCTCGTCTGAGCGATTATAACGCCTTTGCCCAGCGCCAGTCCGTCAGCCTTAATAACCGTCGGAACAGGTGCTGTTTCAACATATTTCACAGCTTCCTCAGCGTCGCTGAAAACAGCGTACTCAGCGGTGGGAATGCCGTATTTTTTCATTAAATTTTTGGAAAAAACTTTACTGCCCTCAATTATTGCCGCATTCGCTTTGGGACCGAAGCAGGGAATCCCCTCTTTTTCGAGCTCGTCAACGCATCCGAGTACGAGCGGATCATCGGGAGCAACGACAGCGTAATCTATACCGTTGGTTTTTGCAAAATCGACGATTGCGGGAATATCGGCAGCCTTAATCGAGACGCATTCAGCGTCTGCCGCAATTCCTCCGTTGCCGGGAAGAGCATATATTTTTTCGGCGTTTTTATTCTCTTTGAGTTTTTTGATTATGGCGTGTTCTCTTCCGCCGCCGCCGACAACCATTATTTTCATAAGTTAAACGATCCTTCCTTCAAAGAAAATTGTCTTTATTTAAACACACAGACATCGACAAAGGCAGCTTATCTGCAAATTTAAAAAGCAGACAGCAAAGCCTTTATCGACGTCAATAAATCAATGGTGGAAAAGTCTCATTCCCGTGAATGCCATTGCGATACCGTATTTGTCGCAGGCCTCGATAACGAGATCGTCTCTGATAGATCCGCCGGGCTCTGCGATATATGAAGCGCCTGAACGCTTAGCTCTTTCGATATTGTCGCTGAACGGGAAGAATGCGTCGGAACCGACCGAAACGCCTGTGATCGTGTCAAGATAAGCTCTCTGCTCTTCGTCTGTGAACGGCTCGGGCTGAGAGGTGAAATACTTCTGCCAGTTGCCGTCTGCGCATACGTCTTCTTCATTCTTGTTGATGTAGCCGTCAATAACATTGTCTCTGTCCGGGCGGGCAATATCGTCTCTGAAAGGAAGATTGAGGACTTTGTCGCTCTGTCTTAAATGCCAGGTGTCAGCTTTAGTTCCTGCAAGACGTGTGCAGTGGATTCTTGACTGCTGACCGGCGCCGACGCCGATTGCCTGACCGTCAACAGCATAGCA
>CADAMY010000050.1 GCA_902789095.1 Oscillospiraceae bacterium
TTTAGGCTATAAGACCTTTTCATTTTTTGCAGATGCCGAACTGCTACGGCATTACTGCACATTACACGTTGATGATGTTGAGGACTTGACTTGCAAAGTAATCATCTGCGTAGACACTTACAGTGCAGATTTCGCAGGCTTGGAGTTTTTCAATGAAGAAACAAGGGAAGAAGAAAATATCATTCCCGACTTCAAAGAAATCAATAATCCATTGTATAGAATCATGTGTGAACATCTCGCTTTTATGGCAATGAGCGAATTTTGCGATTAAATGCCCTTTTTTGCCACGCTCCGCAAAATAGGTATAACTATACTTACTTTGCACTTGTGAGCCGTACAGCACGAAAAAACCGCCTTTAAAGCGATTCTGCAAAGCAACTTGACAATTTAATAATGCAGAGGAGCAGGAAACCTTATTTGTTAAAATCGAAAACATCACCGAACTTTGACAACCTGCTCCCAGAACTGCAATAAATGGCTATATATAGCCGAAAATTGACATTTACAGTATTTTGCTTTACTGCGATAAAGTATTAAGGAAATGGCTATATATAGGGGAATATCCGAATTTTCAGAAAAATATTAGTTAATTCGTTTAATCAAAAGTCAATGCTGCACATGGCTAACACAAAGAGTTAATTAAAAGTTTTGTGATATATAGATAGGAGAAAATTTTAAAAAATTGCTTGTTTAAGGCTTAACCATGCGGAAAATTGAACTTTTTGAACTCCCTCGAATTTACGGCATAAACGGCAAAAACTCCCTTGAATTTACGGTATTAATATTAAGTTGAGTATGTAAATAATGCACAAAACAAAAAATCACATAAATCAAAAGCAATTGTATATTTCCACGAATTATGCAATTTTTTCTTGACTTATTGCTTAAATCATGCTATAATTTAAGTAACCACAAATAAAAAAGAACTGCCGATATTCCAACCCCGACAGTTCCCACACAAAAATCCGTGAATCAGTAACAAAAGAACTGCCGATATTCCAACCCCGACAGTAATTTTTGATTCATTCTGATAATATAATAACATCAAAAATAGCAAATGTCAAGTATTTTGAAATAAAAAAAGCAATTTGCACAAATTTTTTTGATTTTTAACTTATTAGAAAAACACGGAGATTCTTTACAGGATTTCCGTGTTTTTATTTTATGCGGAAAGAAAGTAGGTGATAACCCCCGAAATAAAGCCATATGCACACAAACCCCAATCAAAAAAACATAAAGAAAGGATTTTTAAAAATGGTGTATACAAAAATCGGCAGAAAAAAATATAATCTCGTTGACCTCAACTATTTCTGTTACTGCCCCAGATGTGGGAAAGAAACAGCAGTTCCCGAAATCTTTGAACTCGTAGGCGATTCAGATTTCTGTATTACTGATGACGTTTACTGCGAAGAATGTAGCGAGTATTTCCGCACTACAAGAAATTTCGTGAGTGAAAACATTGATGAAGCACTTCACAAAATGGACGATAAAACCGTCAATGAAATAGTACAAGCTATAACCGCAACTATGTAATAGCGCAAAAAAATCCGCTGTCGCATTTGGCTACGGCAGCGGAAATATAAAATCATTGTCAAACAATATGATATGAAATTTACACTACTATTATTGTAGCATAGATTTCGGCATTTGTCAACACAAAATTTTTAAAATTTCGGAGGCTTAAAATGAAATTTACACTTTTGGGATTCAATCAGGCTGCGGCTATGAGCCTTACAGCCAACGACAACAACGGAAAAGAACTGAAACTTGACATAACAGATTTAACAATTCTGCGAGTTTTCACGGACTTTTTCAATAGCAACGGTATGAAGAAAATAACAGATAACGGCATAACGTACGGCTGGATTAACTATGCATACTTCCTTAAACAAGTTCCGATATTAGGCATACAGCGCAGAGCATTTTACAACCGCTTGAAAAAAATGGTAACATTAGGTGTATTGGTGCATCACACGCAAACAAACGAGGACAGCACAAAATCCGCTTATTATGGATTAGGACATAATTATAACAAGTTGTTAGGATATTCACAAGAAGAAAACGTTGAAGAAATACCCGACCCCGAACCTGAAAACGACAGTATCGAAAATACAGGGGGTATGTATTTAAATACACAGGGTATGTATTCAAATACACAGGGGTATGTATCTGAATACATAGGGGGTATGTATTCAAATACACATAATTCATCTATTAAAGATACATCTATCAAAAAAGAAACAACAACAACAACAAAGGCAGCCGAGCCGAGTTTTTCAAAAACTGAAAAAAAAGCAAAACAGGCAGCAGGCTATGATGAAATAATAGACGCTTACACGGACAACGAAGAATTAAAAACAACTTTGATTGAGTTTGTAAAAATGCGAAAAGCAATAAAAAAACCTCTCACGGACAGAGCATTAAAGCTGATAGCAAAAAAACTCGACACTATCGCACAAAACGACAGCGAAAAAATACAGATTCTTGAAAATTCAATCGTTGGCGGCTGGCAGGGAGTGTATGCACTGAAAGCAGAGGACAAGCAGCAGGCACAACAGCAACAGCAAGCGGACGAAATGGCGGACTATTGGAATCAATTCGTAGTTCCTGTTGAGGGGTGATGTTTATGGATATGAGACAGCAACTTCTTGAAAGTTCTCCGCCTGAAATGCGAGATAAGATATTATCAGCCTTTAATCGTGGTGCAAAGATGACCGATAAGCAGCAGACTATGTGGCAAATAAAACAGGCAAATGACAGCATAGGCAACCTTCACGAGACAGACGGTTATCACTGCGATAAATGCAATAATCGTGGATTTATTACAAAATATGACGAAGCAACAGGCACAACTTACTCCCAAGAGTGCGAATGTGTAAAAATCCGAAATAACCTTAGCAGGCTGAAAAATAGCAATCTGCGCTACACCGAAAAATACACGTTTGAAAATTTCACGACCAGAACAGCAACAGAAAAGACAATAAAAAATACAGCTCACAACTACATCAACGACCAGAGCAACGCATGGCTTTATATAGGTGGACAATCAGGCGCAGGGAAAACACATATTTGTACAGCTATATGTGGCAAGCTGATACAACACGGAAAACAGGTATTATATGCAGAGTGGGCGGAAATAGAGCGAAATTTGACAGCTTACAAATATAAAGCAGATGAATATAATAACTATTTCGGCAAATTGGCAGGCGCAGAAGTGTTATATATTGATGACCTATTAAAATTCTGCAACCTTAGCGACAAAGAGCCAATGAAGATATTATACAATCTGATAAATACAAGGTATAACAGCAAACTTAAAACAATCATTTCAAGCGAGATATATTTGCGTGAATTATTTGTGGCGGATAGTGCTATCGCTGGCAGAATCAAAGAACTTGCGACTGATAAATACATTATGGAGATTCCGAGAGAAAATAAATTGAATCACAGACTTTAACATACAGTGAATACCACCAACGGTATGAACCTGATTCATACCGTCTATCTCCGAGGGTACAGAGGGCATAGAGGGCTTTAAAGGATTCAGACCTTGACTTCCTGCACGTTCTGGAAGTGTCGGAGAGATTAAGCCCTTGACCGTCTATCTCCGAGGGTACAGAGGGCATAGAGGGCTTTATTGTTAGTATCAAAATTGACGTTTTCAAAAAAAGTATTAAAATTTGCAAAAACTACTTGACAAATCATAGAAATTATGGTATACTCATAGTATCAAAAAACACGAACGACAATTTTAAAACTTGTATAAAAATAAAGGAGCGTTAATTATGAAATATTACGGATATGCGAGAATCAGTACAAAGAAGCAGAGCCTTGACAGACAGATTGAAAATATCTGCAAATACGAACCAACAGCCGAAATAATAAAAGAGACTTTCAGCGGCACTACTGCGAAACGTCCACAGTGGCAATCTTTAAAAGCAAAAGCGTTAAAAGCTGCCGCAAATGGTGGCGAAGTAACTATAATCTTTGACAGCGTATCACGCATGAGCAGGAACGCAAGCGAAGGACTGGAAGATTATTTTGAACTATTCGGGGCAGGAATTGAACTTGTATTTCTTAAAGAACCGCAGATAAACACAGCGACTTATAAGGCAGATTTGCCACAACTTGCACCAACAGTCAACACCACCGACAGCGCAGCAGATGAAATGATAAACAGTATCTTGACAGCGATAAATAAATATCAGCGAGAGTTAGCAGCAAGGCAGATTGTACTTGCGTTTGCGCAGGCTGAAAAAGAAGTCAAGGACTTGCAACAGCGAACAAAAGAAGGAATGAAAGCAAGCGGAGCGGCTGCGAAAATCAGCAAGGCAAAGGCAGGAACGAACTACACCACAAAGAAAGCAAAGAAAAAGAAAGAATTAATAAAAGCATTGTCAAAAGATTTTGACGGAGAAAAAACAGATAAAGAGTGTATAACCTTATGTGGGATAAGCCGAAATAGTTTTTATAAATATAAAGCCGAATTAAAAGCTGAAATAGCAAAAGAAGAAAAATAGCAAGCATTGTGTTTTGTGCCGCATTTGGCAACAAAAATACAGCTTGCAAGGGGAGTTCCCCTTGACCCCTGTAAATAAGAGCCGCCCACGGTCAGAACGTGGACGGCTTAAAAAACACGGGATATTTTACATCTTTCACGGCTTACAGTTTCGCAGATATACTGTATAGGTATTCTTACTATTTGTCAGCAAAAATAAAACCGCTTGCATTTGCAAGCGGCTTTTTTTGCGTTATTCGGTTTTTGTTTCGGGTACATATTCTATCAACTCTGATACATCACATTCAAGAAGTTTGCATATTTCAGAGAGTCCATTTTCTGTAAGTATTATTCCGTCTCTCATTTTCTGAATTGAACTACCTGAAAAATGCTTATCTTTTGATAACTTGTATGTGCTATACCCCTTTTCTTTAAGTGCTGCGAGAACATCTATTTTATACTTAATCATGTCAAATTCACTCCTTTTTTCTTAGTATACCATAAAATCTTACAAATTTCAAGTCTAAAATTCGTTTATATTGTATCTTGAAATATTTCTAATAATCGACTATAATAATATAAAGTCGAAAATTAGAAAGGAAGTGAATAACATGAGCATTGTTATTATCTGCGTTTTTTGGCTTGTTGTCGGCTATGTGTATCACAGGTTACTCAGCCGAGAACCGCCAGACCGTCAAGAGCCTTACAAACCTAATACAGACTTAGACTTGTTGTTGACATTACAGCAAATAGACGAATTGAAAGTTATTGCTGAGAGAATCCGACAACTTGAAAACATTCTGACTGATATTGACTTGATTGGAGACAATGCCGAAAAGGGTATAACCTTAACTGTTCCAAGTATTTCAGGAAGCCAGACGGAATACAGCTTTATTTCTGCAAATTCAGACACAACAGGATTCAAAACAGCAACAAAGGCAGAACTTGACCGCCTTAAAAGACAACTGCAACAGCAAATTGACAGCTTGCAACAGCAGCAACGAAAGCGTAACGAAACCAACCGCCAACAGACGAAAGGGGAGTGATACAATGAAAAAATTTTGTGTGTGGTGCGGTGCGTATCTTGTCGATACTGATACAGGCATAACCGCCAACGGCGAGGAAGTCAGTTATTACAAGGCTATTGCCCTGAAATATTGTGATTTATGCCGTGAAAAAGCCTATAAGCAGGGTGACAGTCTCAGAATGTATAATTTCAGACAGAGGCAGAAACAACAGCGTAAAGCCGAAAAGACAAGGCTTCAATTGTTGGAAGAAGAAAACGAACTTTTAAGAGCAAGAATAATTAAACTTAGAGAGGAAATTAATGATGAAACAATATGACCGCAAATTTGATGAAAACGAAATAATGGCTATCATAGCCGCAGCAGATGCAGAAAGCGCACTGGATTTAGGTGCAAAGACCTTTGCATTTTTGGCAGATGTCGAAATGTTACACCATTACTGCACATTATCCGCAGCGGACAGCGAGGACTTGACTTGCAAGGTCATTGTTTGCGTGGACACTTATAATGCAGATTTCGCAGGATTATTATTTGAAAACACGGAAACAGGAGAGGAAGAAAATATTATTCCTTACTTCAACGAAATAAACAATCCACTATACAAAATCATGTGTGAACATCTCGCATTTATGGCAATGAGCGAATTTTACAATTAATAGCCCTTATTTGCCACGCTCTGAAAAATAGGTATAACTATACTTACTTTTTGTCAGTGTGGCTTACAGCGTAAATAAACCGCCCTTAAAGCGATTTCAGACAGCAACTTGAAAATTTAATAATGCAGAGGAGCAGGAAAAGAACAGCCGTTCTATTATGCAATATTAAATAAAAGAACAACCGTTCTTATTTGTCAAAGTCCGAATCATTCCCGAACGTTGACAACCTGCTCCCAGAACTGCAATAAATGGCTATATATAGCCGAAAACAAACATTTACAATATTTTGCTTTAATGTGGTAAAGTGTTTAACAAATGGCTATATATTGGGATTTATCCGAAAAGATTAAAAATGACTTGCTTAATTGACGGAAATTTTTTTGTTTTTTCAAAAATGTATACAAACAAAAAAGTCGAAAATCTCCCGAAGTTCAGCCAAAAAACAGCAATCAATTTTTCAAAAGTTGGGGCTATATGGAGAAAGAACCCCCGAAAAACATCACCACTAAAAAGGGCGAGCAAACAAAAATCACAGCAAGCACGCAATAAACAGCAAAAAAATGAATATTGAAAGTCGAAAAGTTGGGGCTATATGAAGAAAGAACCTCAAACGCAAAAGGCATGATAAAAAATCGGCTGACAAACAAAAATCACAGCAAATACGCAATAAACAGCCGAAAATTAAATGTTAAAAGTTGAAAAAATGCCACTATATGAAGAAAGTAGTAATTCTTCAATTTATTTTTTTATCAATAAGTACGCATTGAAAGGAGCGTGAACAAATGCAAGACAAAATCAACGAAAGAATATCCGCAACGGGTAAGCTGTACCGACAGAATAAAAATGGTCGTTGGTACAGACCTTATAACACTTTGTCCGAGGAAGAAAAGCAGAAACACCGAGACAGTGTGCGGAAATACACGGCAAGCGAAAAGGGATTAAAGGCAAGCTTTAAGAAAATCTGCCGTTACCGTAACAGACTTATTGCCGAGTTAAATAACCAGAATCCGCAGGAATAATTATGCAGAACTGCTAATAACCCCATGTTAAAAATCTGACTAATTACAGCGTTAAGCCAAAAACGAGAATAATTTTCAAATTTTAGTTGACTTACAAGCTGAAATGTGCTATAATTAAATTATGTATATAAAAAAATAGGACACTGAAAGCTACCAACAATCAGCGTCCCACGGAATGTACTTCAATCATTTGAGTACCTCCATAAATTTAAGTTACAAGATTATTATAACCCTTTTGCGCTATCCCGTCAACACCAAAAAGCAAACTGTAAGCAAATTTCGGCATTTTTGACAATTGACAGCGGAAAAATTCGTCTAAATTCATGATTTTTATATGTTTAAACGGACAAATATAATATCTTGTATGCAAGCTATGGAGATTCCTCGGAGATTCTTCATAGCTTTTTATATTTTTCAGAAAGAAAGGATTTACAGCAAATGGCAAAGGAACGACCACCACCACATAACAACACCCAACACCAAAAAAATAACAAATAAAGGAGTTTATATATGATTTACATAAGAGAAAATGGTGAAATAAAACCAGTATACGAACTTGATTATTATTCTGTTTGCCCTCAGTGCGGCGAGGAAGTCAACGTTACAGACGAATACCTTGACGGTGAACTGCCTGACGTTTGGGGTACTTCCGTGTATTGTCCGAGATGTTCGGCTGCATTTGCCGAAAAGAGAGATTTCATAATATCCAATATCGGACAAGCCGTCAAACGCATGAGCAACGAAGAATTGACAATAGTTAAAGATTTGACCGCTGACAACATATAAAAAAATAAGGCTGACAACAGCAGCCGAAAAGAAAACAAACATAATCCCATAGGACAATTATATCATATCGGGGAGTATTTCGTCAAGGGGTATTCTCCCCGTGATATAATAGAAAGAAAAAAATATGAAATTAAAATTAGAAAAAAGCGATTTTTCGGAATTTATTAGAGAAGTTGCGGAAAAATCAGAAATTACAGAGATTATATGCACATATTACGGTGAGCCTGACCGTCATATGAAATGGAGTTGTCCGTTTCACAATGAAAAAACTCCGTCATTCAGTGTAAAAAGTAATCGTTTTAAATGTTTCGGCTGCCAGAAAAGCGGTGATTCTGTCAAATTTGTTTCAGAATACTTTAATATCTCTGCATATCAGGCGGCATTGAAAATAAATCAGGATTTCGGGCTTAACCTCAGACCGCCCACTGATACCAAAGAAAAGCCAGCTCCTGAACCGAAGGAAAGACCATTGACAGAACGAGAAAAGCAAGTGCAAATAGATGAATGGGCTTTTACTCAGCACGACATACTACTTGACTATTTCAGACTTCTCAAAGAATATTCGCAAGAGTTCCCGAAAGATAATGAAATTAATTGGAAATTTTCAGCGTTTCTTGACGATTTCGGAACAGTCGAATTTCTGCTTGAAAGCCTGATTGACAAGCATAAAAGGCACAGTATGTATGATAACTGGCAGCCCACAATTGAAAGAATGATAAAAAATTTTAAAGAAAATATAAAAAGGGAGGCAAAAGAAAATGCCAACAAAAGCAACAATAGCGTTATTACAGGAAATGGTAGCAGCCGAACAAGCACCAGACTCACAGCCACAGCAAGCACCGAAAAACATTGAATCAGAAATTTGGGGAGACATCAAACCTTTTGCAGAAGAACAGAAAAGCAGTGCATTTCCGTTTCAATTGCTGCCTGACAAATTAGGAAATTATGTCAAGGCAGTTGGCGAGTGCCTATGCATTTATCCCGAAATGGGAGTATTGCCGCTGTTTACCGCACTGTCAACGGCAGTCCAGAAAAAAGCAAAGGTAGAATTATATACAAGCACAGCAATAGAACCGCTTAACCTATATTGCCTGACAGTCGCACCACCGTCACAGCGTAAAAGTCCGTGTGCTGCGTTCTTCCTCAACATTATAAGCCAGTGGGAGCAGGAACGCAAGCAAGACCCACAAATAATGCGAGAAATAAGCGAATACAAAGCAAACAAGGCATATTTGGACAGTCAGTTAAGAAAAGCCACGAATAAAGGCGATTTAGCGGCAATAAAGCAATATCAGACAGATATTGACCGTCTTACACCTAAATATCCATTACAGCTCATGACAAATGACGTAACACCAGAAAGTTTAACCGAAATAATGGCTAAACAGGGTGAAAAGATTTCAATTCTTGATTCAGAGGGGACTATCCTCGACATTCTCAGCGGTATGTATTCACCGTTGCCAAATTTAAGCCTTTTTCTGAAAGCTTATAGCGGTGAACGAGTTGACAACTCCCGAAAGGGCAGAGATACTGTTGTACTGTATGAGCCTACACTGACTATCGGCATCTTCTCCCAGAACGGGCATTTTGAAAAAATCATAAAAAATGAAAGATTCCGTGAACGTGGGCTTATGCAAAGATTTATTTACTCCTTCCCGAAAGACAATTTCGCACAGATGAAGGCTGTCGGCACACCTATCCCCGAATCGGTGAGAAATACATATTCCGAGAGGATAATACAACTGTTGGAATGGCAACCAAAAGAAAATATGATATTGCACTTTACAGAGCCGGCAAAAAAAGAACTTGCTGCATATTTCGATATGCTTAAAGCAAAAGCAGCACCAGACCACCCATATAGCAGCGACATAGCCAAAGAATGGATTATGAAACAGCTATCCAGAGTACAGCGCATAGCTGCGTTACTGCACCTTGCTGTTGACATCAGCGATACTATAAGCGCAGAGGAAACAAGAAAATCAATACTCATAAGCCATTGGCTTGAAGAACAGGCAGCTATTGCCTTTGGAATTTACGGCACTTCCGAACACGAAAAAAGAAAAAAACAGGTAGCGAGAATTTTAAAATGCTCGGGAGCGGAAACTTTGAGCAAATCAGAGTTGCTGTTAAAGGTCAGAACCTTAGCCATGAAGTCACAGGAACTCAGTGATATTCTTGCCTCTCTTGATGATGACCACAACATGATAAAATTTGAATTCGTTGACAGCATAACAAGAGGAAGAAAGACACAGATAATCAGAATAAACCCTAAACTAAAAGAGACGGATATATGATGTAATTTCAAGAGCCTGCAATTTCAGCAGGCTTTTTTCTTTTCAATTCTTTTCATGAAATTTTATAATGGCTTAGAATAGCCAAAAATTGAATCTCATAAATATTTCTGTTCACCCTTTTTAACTTTCTTTCAATTCTTTTCATAAGCCTGTGAAATTTTATAATGGCTTAGAATAGCCAAAAACTGAACTTTTTTGAATTATTTTCACAAAAACAGGCGATTTTAAATTGTAAAATTGAAGTCCTCAAAAAACAAATGTTCTGTATAAAACTCTATTTATGAAAAAAATCTGATGATATATTTAGTTAAATTTTTTATATTTACTATTTATGCGAAAATATTTAGCTTTTAAAGATATATATATTGTGGTTTATTGTTAAATGATATTCTTCATTTGATTAAATGTCAACGAAAATACACCTCATTTTTTTTCAAACTCGGGGAATCTTGTGAAAATAATTCAAAAAAGTTCGATTTTCGGCTATATATAGCCATTATAAAATTTCACAAGCCTGTGAAAATAAATGAAAATAATTAATTTTGATGTTCGATTTTCGGCTATATATAGCCATTATAAAATTTCATGAAAAAAAGTGAAAAGAAATGAAAAGAAATGAAAAGAATTAGCCAAAATAAGGGCTTTATGAAAAATCAGAAAAATAATTCACAAAAATCATTTTAATGTATCTTGTTTATATGTCAATTTGAACAACCATAATTATTATGAAATATTAACAAATTAATAAAATGTCGAATATTTGACATTTTGTAAATCCGTAAAAAAAAATAATCAAATGTTTTTTGCTATTTTGTGAATATATGAAAAAAAACAACTAAATACTTGATGACTTTCTTTGAATTTACTGAAAGACCAACAAGGAAAAAGCTACCTGAATCATAGACTATGAGCCCTTGACCGTTGCCGAGGGTATCGGTATCACTATCAGCTTACAGAGGGAATACAAGGCAGATAACGAAAGCAGGACGAAAACAATCAATTTGAAGTGTTGCAAGCACGGTATTCTGTAATACACAATACGCTTGCAAGGGCTACCCTTGAACCCTGTAAATAAGAGCCGCCCACGGTCAGAACGTGGACGGCTTAAAAAATACGGGATAATTTACATCTTTCACGGCTTACAGTACCGCTAATATACTGTATAGGTACTTCCGTTATATATCGCAAAAAAAGAAAACCGCCTGCACTATGCAGGTGGCTTTTTGTGTTATTCGGTTGGAGTATCGGGTATATATTGCAGAAGTTCAACGACATCACAGCCGAGAATTTGACACAACTTTTCTAAACTGTCGGTACTTATAGGCTTATCGTTCATGATTGCCTGATATGTGGATTGACTGATTATATTATTTTTCTTGACAGTGTATGATGTTATATTCTTCTCTTTTAGCTTATTTCGCAGTTTTTCATATGAAATCATTTCAATATCTCCATTCTGAAAATGTTAATCAACATAATTGTATCATATCTGTATCACGAAATAAAGAGATAATTTGCATAAATTTTTTCATTGATATTTGTGCATTATGATACTTGAATATCTCTTTTAAACGTGATATAATGTTTTCAATGAAAACGAAAGCGAGGTGAAAGCATGAGCAGTTACATTGTACTTGCTGTTTTTTGGTGTGGATTCTTTATTATCTTGCGTAAGGTGAGAGAACCAACGAGGAGCGAACCGCCTGCACGATACGAGCCTGACAACATTCTGCATCTTTTGGAAGTATCGGACAAGCTGCACCAACTCACAGAGCGGTACAGGCAGATAGACACAATGTTGACAAACATCAATCTAATAAGTGCAGACAACGAAAAGGGAATAAGCCTTGCTATTCCTGACCTGACAGGCAAGACAGCACAGTATGATTTTATATGTGCTGAATCTGATACCGACAATTTCACGGCAGCATTGACCGAGGAACGGCAACGGCTGAAAGCGGAAATAATAAAAACCGCTGAATCCATAGGGGAGAGCCTTGCAAGCTGAATATACTCCCCTTACAGGAATAAAAAAATAAGCCGTATGCAACATAACGCTAACGGCAAAGAAAAGAGGTGTAAAGCGTATGAGTAACAACAACGGAAACAAAGTTGACAGTAACGGAAATCATTACTGCTCATGGTGTGGTGCATGGATTGGTAACCATAATACAGGCGAGACCCCTGACGGAGAAAAAAGTTATTTTGCTATCATCAAGGCGAAGTATTGCGCTGAGTGCCGCCCGAAAGCGATTAACCAACAGACAGCGGTAAGACTGCATAATCTGAGGCAGCGAAACAAAGGCAAACGCAAAGCCGAAAAACAGGAACTTGAAAATTTAAGGAGAGAAAACGAACTTTTAAGACAGCAAATTTTAAAACTCAGAGAGGAAATTAATGATGAAAGAATATGACCGCACATTTGATGAAAACGAAATAATGGCTATCATAGCAGCAGCAGACGATGAAAGCGCACGGGATTTAGGCTATAAGACCTTTTCATTTTTTGCAGATGCCGAACTGCTACGGCATTACTGCACATTACACGTTGATGATGTTGAGGACTTGACTTGCAAAGT
>CADAMY010000051.1 GCA_902789095.1 Oscillospiraceae bacterium
TGATCAACGGAATTCTGACTGATATATTTCATAACGTCTTCACGGTTGAATCCGCCGAAAGCTGATTTTCTGAAAAATACTTCTCCGTCCATAAGTTTCTCCGTAAGTGATTATTCCTCAGCAGGGAGGTCAGAAGTACAATGAGGACATTTAACAGCTTCAATGCTGATTTCTGATTTACAGAACGGGCATTCTTTGGTAGTGGGAGCAGCTTCTTCCTTCTTTGAGAACTTGTCGTTTACCTTGTTGATGCTCTTTACGATAAGGAAGATAACGAAAGCCATGATGAGGAAGTTGAGGATCGCGCTGATGAAGTTGCCGTAAGTGATCGTTGCTGCGCCTGCTTCTGCTGCTGCGGCTGCTGTTGCGTACTCATTGCCGTCAAGAGCGATGAACCAGTCAGCGAAAGAAACGCCTTTTGTAAGAAGGCTGATCACAGGCATAATGATATCGTCAACCAAAGAATTAACGATCGCCTGGAACGCTGCGCCGATGATAACGCCTACTGCGAGATCAAGAACGTTGCCTCTCATGATAAATTTTTTGAATTCTGCCATAAAGCCTTTGCCCTTAGCCATTTAAAACACTCCTTTAAATTTTTAACTATTATATATGATTTTATTTGTTTTGTCAATGCAGCATTTGATTTTATTCAGCTTGCAGGCTTGAAATTATTGTAAACCGCTGTATTATTCATCTCAACGCCCCTGAGTTTCGCCATTTCTTCAACGGTAACGAAAGCATAGCCTTGATCTTTTAAAATCTCCATAGCCTTGAGCGCTCCGTCTACCGAAGTGGGATACAGGTCGTGCAGAAGAACTATCGCGCCGTCAAAAGCTTTGCTGACTATATTATTGCAGACGGTATCGGCATTTTTATTTTTCCAGTCAAGCGTGTCAATGCTCCAGGTTATGATGTGCATATTCGCCGCCTTTTTGACTGTATCGTTTAAGCTGCCGTAAGGCGGGCGTATACACGTCGGCTCAACGCCGATAACTTTTTTGATTGCCTCGTTTGTTTTGTCAAGCTCGTCCTTTATACCGCTTTCGCTGAGCTTGGCGAGGTTGGCGTGGGTGAATGAATGGCTTGCTACCTGATTGCCCATTTCGTATTCACGCTTGAGGATGGAAGCATGATTTGCAACACGGTTGCCCACAACAAAGAACGTTACACGGGCGTTATATTTATCAAGATTGTCAAGCAGTTTGCCTGTTGATTCAGCGCCTGCGGGGCCGTCGTCAAAAGTGATGGCGATGAGCTTCTTATCTTTAAAAGTGCTCAGATCGCGAGTCTTGCCTGTCTGCTGAGGCTGAGCTTCTGAATTGCCTTGCGTGGATTTCGGCGCTGTTGATTCCGATGAAGCTGAAGTTGACGATGCAGATGTTGAGGATCCGTCTGTGACGTCTTCGCTTTTGTCAGTCGAAGAAGACTGCGAAGCTGTATCAGACTGCTGCGTCTGAGCGTCGGCGTCCGAACTGTTCTTTTTTAAACCGCATGCTGTGAACGACAGGGCAATAAGCGCAATGATCAGCAAAGCGCTTATTATTCTTTTTGAACTTTTTTTGTCTTTCATATAATTTACCGCTTTCTTTAGGTTTATTTTAGATACAGATATTATAATACAACTAAAAATATGATTTTTCAAGTGCAAAATGATAAATTTTGCAGAATTTTACAGATATTTTTAATTCACTTGAAAATACGCAGGATTTGATTTATAATCACTTTTGATGAGCATTTTAAGCTTTTGAAAACAGTATGGGAAAGAAGGAATGTTTTATGAAATTTTCTGACGGATTTATCAGCGCTTCAAAAAAATATACGACTTTTTTTGAGCATGTTCCGGCGCCGATTTTCAGAAAGGAATTTGACGCTGACGGTGAGATCGAAAAAGCCTGCGTTACGATTTCCGGTCTCGGATTTTACAAATTATATATCAACGGCAAAGATATTACAAAAGGACTGCTCGCTCCTTATATATCAAACCCCGACCATATAGTTTATTATGATAATTATGACATAGCTCCGCTTTTAAAGCAGGGCAGAAACGCAATAGGCATTATGCTTGGCAACGGTATGCAGAATTGCCCCGGCGGAATAGTCTGGGATTTTGACAAAGTGAGCTGGCGCTCGGCTCCCAAAACCGCTCTTTTTGCCGAGATTGAATACAAAGACGGAACTAAAACCGAATTTGAAACGGATGAGAGCTTTAAATGCAGCGAATCACCGATTTGGTTTGACGATCTGAGATGCGGAGTCTTTTATGACGCGACTAAAGAACAGCCGGGATGGAACGAGCCGGGATTTGACGACAGCGGCTGGCGGAATGCGTTCTTCTGCGAAAAGCCGAGAGGGGAAAAAAGACTTTGCGAAGCTGATCCCATCACGGCGCAGAAAAGGCTGACTGCGAAAAGCATTAAAAAAGGCGCGGTTAAACCGTATGTCCCCGGCAGAAAATATGACTGGACAAGCCTTGAAATGCCGGCAAACCTCAGCGGATTTATTTTTGATTTCGGCGTAAACTCGGCAGGAGTATTTGAATTTAAAATAAAAGACGCTAAGCCCGGCACAAGAGTTGAATTTTTCACATCTGAAAAGCTTGATGAAGACGGCGATATCGACCCGACCACGTTCGGCGATTTCTATCCTGTTTTCTACGCTCAGAGGGATATTTATATCTGCAAAGGCGGTGAGGAGTCGTTCATTCCCGATTTTACTTATCACGGTTACAGGTATTGTCTCGTAACGGGACTGGAAGAAAGTCAGGTGAACGAGGATACGCTCACTTATATTGCCGCCAACAGTAATTTCAGCGAAGTCGGCGGATTTTCCTGCTCTGATGATGAACTCAACGCTCTTCAGGCGGCGGCGAGAGTATCGGACCTTGCAAACTTCTATTATTTCCCGACGGATTGTCCTCACCGTGAAAAGAACGGCTGGACAGGCGATGCTTCGGTATCGAGCGAGCATATGCTTCTTAACCTTACGGTTGAAAAGAGCTATCTTGAATGGCTCAGGAATATCAGAAAAGCGATGAAGGAAGACGGCAGTATTCCGGGTGTTGTACCGACAGGGGACTGGGGCTATGAATGGGGCAACGGCCCTGCGTGGGACAGCGTGCTTACTTTCCTGCCGTTCTTTACATATAAATACAGAGGCGACAAAAAGATAATCGAAGAGAATGCAGACGCTCTTTTAAGATATGTGAATTACTTATCGTGCAAGCGTGACAGCGACGGACTGCTGGCTTTCGGCTTGGGTGACTGGCTTCATCCGAACAGGGGCTCGGGCGACCCGAAATGCCCTCAGATAGTGACGGATTCGATAATCTCAATGGCTATATGTAAAAGGGCTGTGTTCCTTTTCTCTCAGATCGGCAGAAAAGCTCAGCAGGAATTTGCTCAGAAGATAGCCGACGAAATCAGAGACTCAATAAGGGCGCATCTTGTATCGTTTGAAAAAATGACCGTAATGAGCAACACGCAGACGTCAATAGCTTTGGCAATCCATTTCGGCGTATTTGAAAAGAGCGAGATCCCGTTTGCAGTAAAACGCCTTGTTGATATTATTCACAGCGGCGGCGACCTGCTTGACGGCGGATACCTCAGCGGCAGATACCTTTTCCACGTGCTGAGCGATTACGGCTATGCTTCGCTTGCATATAAAATGATAAAAGGTCCTGATTTCCCGTCTTACGGCTGGATGCTGAAGCAGGGCGCAACGTCTCTTTGGGAAAGCTTTTATCCAAATCACAGGGATTCGCTTAACCACCATTTCTGGGGCGATATTTCGGCGTGGTTTATCAAGGCGATAGCAGGCATAGACTATAATCCCGACTGCACGGACACGTCGAGAGTTGATATAAGACCGAACTTCATAGATGGACTCACTCATGCGGAGGCGTTCCATATCTGCCCTCACGGCAGGATAGAATCCGCATGGAAGGTTGACGGCGACACTGCCGAAATCGAAATTAAAATTCCCGAAAACTGCCGGGGCAGACTTTATCTTCCTGACGGATGGGTGACGGATGCAAGCGAATATCCTCACGACGGAGTGGATTATTTTAATCTCAAAAGCTTAAATAAAATCAAAATTATAAAAAAC
The DNA here is from genome assembly GCA_902789095.1 of Oscillospiraceae bacterium. Lineage (GTDB taxonomy): Bacteria > Bacillota > Clostridia > Oscillospirales > Acutalibacteraceae > CAG-488. The sequence goes on from CADAMY010000051.1 coordinate 4,108, forward strand.
AAAGTGTATAATAAAAATCAAATATCCTCAAATTCGGTAGATTTTTATAATAGATGATAAAATAAATCAATATGTTGATTAAATCTATCCATTTTATTAGTTAAAATTATTGATATAATTTAATTGATACTTAATAGCACAAGTTTTATAAAATCAAATAGGGGGTGCTGTATCGTGAAAAATCAAAAAAAGTACAAGTCCGATTATTTTATTCCGCCTGAGCAGTGCTTCGATTGGGTTAAAAAAAATCATATCGAATCAGCTCCGCAGTGGTGCAGTGTCGATCTCAGAGACGGAAGTCAGGCTTTGACCGAGCCTATGACTATCCGAGAAAAGACCGAGCTTTTTGAAACGCTGACGCAGGTAGGATTCAAAAATATCGAGATCAGCTTCCCTGCGGCGTCAAAGGCAGAGTTTGATTTTACAAGACATCTGATAGAAAATAATCTTATCCCCGACGACGTCGCCGTTCAGGTGCTTACTCAGGCGATTGACCACAAGATCGAAAAAACTTTCAAGGCTGTTGAAGGCGCAAAAAAAGCTATTATTCATCTTTATACTTCGATTTCGCCCGTTCAGCGTGAGCAGATTTTTAATATGAACAAGGCTGAAATCAAGCAGCTTGCGCTCGACGGAGTGAAACAGATAGCCGAGCTTTCAAAGCAGTATGATACCGATTTTTCGTTTGAATACAGCCCTGAGTTCTTTACTCAGACGGAGCCTGAATTTTCGCTGGATATATGCAATTCAATTATTGAGATTTGGTCGCAGGCCGGCAAAAACAAGGTGATAATAAATCTTCCCGCTTCGGTTGAAAACGTTATGCCGCATGTTTTTGCTTCTCAGATCGAGTATTTCAGCAAAAATTTAGTCAACAGGGACAATGTCATTCTCAGCGTTCAGGTCCATAACGACAGGGGAAGCGCAGTAGCCGCTTCCGAATGCGCCGTTCTTGCAGGAGCGCAGAGAGTTGAAGGCACGCTTTTCGGCAACGGCGAGAGGGCAGGTATAGCCGATATTGTTACCATGGGGCTTAATTTGTATTCAATGGGCGTTGATCCGGAGCTTGATTTTTCCTCAATGCCGAAGATTGTTGAAAGATACGAGCGCTGCACGGGTATGCACGTTTATGAAAGGGCGCCGTATGCAGGCGAGCTTGTATGCTCAACGTTTACCGCTTCTCATCAGGACGCTATCGCAAAGAGCCTGAAATACAGGGAAGAGCATAAATGCAAGGAATGGAACGTGCCGTACCTCAGTATTGACCCGAGGGACATCGGCAGGGATTTTGAATCAGACATTATCAGGATCAACAGCCAGTCGGGCAAGGGCGGCGTAGCGTATATCCTCAAACGCCGTTTCGGTCTTCAGATTCCGCCGAAGATGAAAAAGGAACTCAGCAAGACCATAAAATACGTTTCAAACCACGAGCATAAAGAGCTGACAGTTGAAGTAGTCAACAATCTTTTTATCAAAAAATATATTGACAATACGCCGGTATTTACGGTTTCAAAGACTTCTTTTGAACATGAGGGTAATATTTCAGCTACGACGACTCTCGTTTTATCATCGGGCAACGTTTTCAACATAAAGTCAGAGGGCAACGGCAGACTTGACGCTGTCAGCAACGCTCTGAAAAAATATTTTGACACGGATTATGATATTGACGTATATGAGGAGCACGCTCTCACAACAGGCTCAACGTCAAAGGCGGTTTCTTACGTCTGCATCACAAGCGGCGATGAAACGTACTGGGGCGTTGGAATCGACGAGGACATCATCAAATCCTCGATAGACGCGCTTGTAGTTGCGGTCAATCAGCTTCACGCTGTACGGGCTTTCCAGGTGAATGCCGAGCCGAGAATCATCGAGATGATCGACTACATCAGGGATCATTACGTTACGGTAACTCTTGACGAGCTTGCGGCGCAGTTCTATCTTTCCAAGCAGTATATTTCAAAGTATATCAAAGATAAATCGGGTATGACGTTCTGCGACAACGTTCAGAAAGTCAGAATGAAAAAGGCTGAGGAGCTGCTTTCCACAACCTCATACAATATTGAAAAGGTCGCCGAGCTGTCGGGCTATCCGAGCGTTGAGCATTTCAACAGAAGATTTAAAAAGCTTCACGGCGCAACGCCTGTTCAGTATCGAAATCAGCATAAAAATCAATAAACATAATGCTAAGATGCACTTCTTTGGGAGAATCTTCGTAAAGAAGGTTCTCCCAATTAAATTAATCCTTGCGGATTAGTGAAATATTCTTTCAGAATATGAAATTGCTTTGCAATGAAATACGCCTTCGGCGTATGTGGATTAATTTAATTTCACATCGAGTAAAGCGAGATATTTCACAATTTGAATTAGCAAATTATTTCATATTGCGCAGCAATATTTCATTTATGACAGACCGTTACTCTTTCGGTCTGTTTTTTCTTTTTTGATTTGTCTCTGCAAATCCTATGCTCGCTGCAGCCTATGACTTTATTATTTGCTATTCTGCAAACACTATGATATAATGAGCTCGACAAATCGGAATTTGAAGAGTAGTTTCAAAGCCGAAACTTTTTATTGCATTCAAAATGAACAGATAATGCCATCGGCAAGCAGTTGTAGTGGTCGACGACCTCGGCGACCATTGGTGTGTATTGATTCTTTTGATTTTCATGGGCTGCCGAGTCGACAGCCCCTACAAGCGGAAGAAGAAATCATTACATTTCTGTTTTAATCTTTAATTTAATGATAAATGATCCTGTATTCTTTTTGCTGCGATAAATTCTGATTTTTAGAGGTAATTAAAGAAGGCGGATGAGTATTTCTCATCCACCTTCTTTCACTTAGGGGGTGCATTTTTTTGTGCTTTTCCGTCAAATGTAAACAATTTGTAAACTTTTTTGAAAAGCCTCGATTTTTCAAAAGATTTCTTTGAAAAAAGCGCGATTTGGGACTATGGGTGAGAGGGGATATTTGAGAGTACAGGCAGAAACCAAAGCAACAGTTCACTAACAGACAGCTAACAGTTCATCAACAGACAGCTAACAGTTCGGTAAACCCAAATAATAAAAATAATAATAAAAAAAATAATAATAAATTATATATATTAATATTGCCGTTTTGCAATTTAAGTGACGGAATATTTTGGCATACAAAAACGGAATTGGCTATTCAAATTATCGACAAACAGGTGACAAACGACCGACAAACGACCGACAAACAGGTGACAAGAAACCGACAAGGAAGTGACAAGGAAGTGACAAGGAAGTGACAGGAAAGTGACAGGGAAGTGACAGGGAAGCGGCAGACAAACGGCAGTCAAGCGGCAGCAGATAAAGAATATAAGAATAATAAGAATTAAAATAATAACAAAAAGAATAATAATAACAAAAAGAATAATAAAAATTATTATTTTAAATATAACAGCATGATTGAAAATTTAACAGGCTGTGAGTTAAAGGGATATAAAAAACCGCCTTCAGCCGAAACTGAAAGCGGGTAAGGTGAGTTATTAATTTTTGAGCGAGTGCATCGGAGCGGGTATCCTGCCGCCTCTTGAAACAAAAACTTCAGATGAATAACCGTTCACGGGCATTACGGGAGCGCTTCCGAGAAGTCCTCCGTATTCAACCTCGTCGCCGACTTTTTTGCCGCAGGCGGGTATTACTCTGACTGCCGTGGTCTTTGTATTCACAACGCCTATGGCGCATTCATCGGCTATGATTGCCGAAATCGTCGCTGCGCTCGTATCGCCGGGTACAGCTATCATATCAAGCCCTACCGAGCAGACGCAGGTCATAGCTTCGAGCTTGTCGATGCTCAGCGCTCCTGTTCTGACGGATTCTATCATACCCTCGTCCTCAGAAACGGGGATAAAAGCTCCGCTTAGTCCGCCGACGTGGGACGACGCCATAACGCCGCCTTTTTTTACTGCGTCGTTGAGCATGGCGAGAGCCGCCGTCGTGCCGTGAGTTCCGCAATGTTCAAGCCCTATCTCTTCAAGAATCCTTGCAACGCTGTCGCCCTTTGCGGGAGTCGGAGCGAGAGAGAGGTCGACTATGCCGAACTGAACACCGAGCCGTTTTGACGCTTCCTGCGCCACTATCTGCCCCATTCTCGTTATCCTGAACGCAGTCTTTTTTATGGTTTCCGCAACTACGTCGAAGCTCTCGTTTTTGACCGACTGCAAAGCGTGATAAACAACGCCGGGACCTGAAACGCCGACGTTTACAACGCATTCGGCTTCGCCCACGCCGTGAAATGCGCCTGCCATAAACGGATTATCTTCAACGGCGTTTGCAAAAACAACGAGCTTTGCGCAGCCGATGCCGTCGCTGTCTTTTGTAAGTTCTGCTGTTTCTTTGATGATTTCGCCCATTTGACGAACAGCGTCCATATTGATGCCTGACTTGGTTGAGGCAACGTTGACGCTTGCGCATACACGCTCGGTCTGCCTGAGCGCTTCGGGGATAGAGACGATAAGATTCCTGTCGCCTTTTGTGTATCCCTTGTGCACCAGAGCGGAAAAACCGCCGATGAAATTGACTCCGCATTTTTTGGCGGCTTCGTCAAGCGCTTTGGCGATCGGAACGTAATCGTCAGTCTCACAGCTCTCGGCAATGATCGAAACCGGCGTCACCGAGATTCTTTTATTGACGATAGGAATACCGAGTTCAAGCTCAATTTCCTGAGCAACGCTTACAAGATTCTGAGCGTAAGAAACTATTTTGTCATATATTTTTTTGCAGCATTTATTGATATCCGGGTCACAGCAGTCTCTTAACGATATACCCATTGTTATCGTTCTTATGTCAAGATGCTGACTGTCTATCATGTCGTTGGTCTGCATTATGTCGGAAATATTTATCAACGCAAACTCTCCTTTAACCGCTTATATCCTGTGCATGGCGTTGAAAATATCTTCAAGCTGAATCTTTATTGACAGCCCCATTTCTTCGCCTTTTTTGCTGAGCTTTTCGCTGATTTCGCCGAATGATACGCTGCTTTGCGAAACGTCGGCGAGCATGACCATTGTAAAAAAGTCATTCTGCATTACGGTCTGATTAATGTCGTTTATATTGACGTTCAGCTCTGCGAGAAGTGAACAGACTTCCGCAATAATGCCGACTCTGTCTTTTCCTATAACAGTTACTATTGCTTTCATCGTTTTACTCCTTGACTATAAGCTGTGTTATTCCGTCTGAGTCGATGCAGATATTTTCCGCCGCTCCTGTTTCGCTTATTGAATAGCTGACTCTCCACATTCCTTCCGTGCGGTCATAAGAAATTCTCAGTGTGTCGTATTCAAAACCTTCCGTAAGCTCGTTTGCGGCAAGCTTTTTGGCGGCGCCTTTGTCAAGGCACTTGGACTTTTCAGTATTTTTAAAGCCTTCGGTAACGGCTTTGTCTTCATTCTCTTTTTTGTAATCGCTGAAATCAAACGTGCCTACCGTGTTGAATTCAACGATACCTTTTGCGTTTGTTGTTGTCTGCTTGCCGAGATCGCCCTTTTTAGAGCAGGCGGCAAACGAAAAAATCATAACTGCGGCGAGCAGTATTGCCGATATTCTTTTCATTGTTCAAACCTCCTGTATTCCTTGTATTCTCCGCTTAAGATTTTCTGCCACCAGTCCTTGTTGTCAAGATACCAGTTGATAGTGCGGATGATCCCGTCTTCAAACGCTGTTTCGGGGTACCATCCGAGCTCGTTTTTAATTTTTTCGGGATCGATAGCGTAGCGCATATCGTGCCCGGGTCTGTCTTTTACGAAAGTGATGAGCTCTTCACCCTTGCCGACGGCTTTGAGAATGGTTTTTACGACGTCGATGTTTGCCCTCTCGTTATGGCCGCCGATGTTGTATACTTCGCCGATCCTGCCGTTTTCGAGTATCATATCTATCGCTTTGCAGTGGTCGTCAACATAAAGCCAGTCACGAACGTTGAGCCCTTCGCCGTAAACGGGCAGCGGCTGATCGTCAAGCGCTTTCGCAATCATGAGCGGAATCAGCTTTTCGGGGAACTGGAACGGACCGTAATTGTTGGAACAGCGTGAGATAGTAACGGGCGTGCCGAACGTTCTGTGATACGCCATAACGAGCAGGTCAGCCGAAGCCTTGCTCGCCGAATAAGGCGAAGAAGTGTGGATCGGAGTATCCTCGGTGAAAAATAAATCAGGTCTGTCAAGCGGCAGGTCGCCGTAAACCTCGTCAGTCGATACCTGGTGAAATCTTGCGACCGAATATTTACCGCAGGCGTCAAGCAAAACCTGAGTGCCGAGTATGTTTGTTTTAAGAAAAACTTCGGGCGTTTCAATAGAGCGGTCAACGTGACTTTCAGCCGCAAAGTTTACAACAGCGTCAAATTTTTCCTCTTCAAAAAGGCTGAAAACCGCTTCTCTGTCTGTAATATCGCCGAGCACAAAACGGAAATTGCCGTTCCTTGCGTTGTCAAGCGTATATAAATTACCGGCGTAAGTCAGCGCGTCAAGGCACACGATTCTGTAATCGGGATGCTTCTTCTGCATGTAATAGATGAAGTTGCTGCCTATAAAGCCTGCTCCGCCTGTGACAAGAATATTTTTTGCCATAAAAGCACTCCTCTCTTGTAGTTTTTTCAGTATATCATAAAAATGTTAAAAAAAAAAGTATATTACTTGAATTTTATGTAATCTGTGTTAAAATGATAAAGATAATGATAAAGATATTTTAAGGAGATGTTATCAATGGGATGCAGCGGTAATTGTTCAGACTGCTCCTCAAGCTGCAACAGCGGCGAAAAGGATATGCACATTGCGTGCAACGAATACAGTTCGGTCAAAAAGGTTATAGGTATTGTAAGCGGCAAGGGCGGCGTAGGAAAGTCGCTCGTTACGTCAATGCTTACAACCGCCATGCAGACAAAAGGAAACGCCTGCGCCATTATGGACGCTGACGTTACAGGACCTTCAATACCAAAGGCTTTCGGCTTAAAAGGTCCCGCTATGCAGAACGAAATGGGACTTCTGCCGGCAAAAACAAAAACAGGCATTGAAGTTATGTCCATCAATCTTCTGCTTGACAGCGAAGAATCACCGGTAATCTGGAGAGGTCCCGTTATTTCAGGCGTTATCCAGCAGTTCTGGACTGAGGTTTTCTGGGGCGACGTTGACTATATGTTTATTGATATGCCTCCCGGAACAGGCGACGTAGCTCTTACCGTTTTTCAGTCGATCCCCGTTGACGGAATAATCATCGTCACAACTCCGCAGGATCTTGTTACTATGATAGTTAAAAAAGCTTATAATATGGCTCAGATGATGAATATCCCGATTCTCGGAATCATTGAGAATATGAGTTATATCGAATGCCCGGACTGCGGCAAAAAGATCTCTGTTTTCGGCGAGAGCAAAAGTGACGAAGTTGCGGCGCAGATGAATATTCCCGTGCTTGCAAAGCTTCCCATAAAGAGCAAAAACGCCGAGCTTGTTGATAAAGGCGCAGTAGAGCTTGCCGAAATGGAAGAAATCAACGAAGCCGCCGACAAGCTTGCTCAGATTCTCAATAAATAAAGTTTAAATCATATAATCGTCGCTGCCGGATTCGCCGTATGAGTCGATGATGTCCTGAAGCGTGATCCCGTCAAGGTATTCGTTGACAACCTTTGAAAGCCCCTGCCATACAGAAAGCGTCTTGCATACGCCGCTTCTGCCGCATTCGGCATTATTATCTGCGGCGCAGGCAACGGGAGCAAGATCGCCCTCGGTTATCCGAAGTATTTCGCCGACGGTGTATTTATCGGGACTTTTTGAGAGCATATATCCGCCCTGCGGACCTCTGTTTGCGCTCAGAAAATCCGAGCTGCCGAAAAGCGAGATTATCTGCTCCAGATATTTTTTGGATATATTCTGGTCAGCGGCAATTTCCTTTAATGAAACAAAGCCTTTTCCTTTGTTTTCTGCAAGGTATATAAACATTCTAAGAGCATAGCGCCCTTTGGTTGAAATTTTCATTTTATTCACCTCGTGAATATATTTTACCACAGCGCGCGGCTGCTTTCAATAAGGTTTTTTTATTCTGTGTTGTGATTGACACGGAAAAAACATAATGATATAATACAAAACGGACTTATTCTAAGCGGTCCGGAAGGAGCATTTTTTATGAAAAAAATCAAGGTAGGTATAGCCGGCGTCAGAGGACTTTCCACCGTTATGGGACTCAAAAGCATACCGGACGTTGAAATTGCGGCAATGTGCGATCTCGACGAGGAAACGCTCAACAGAGTAGCTGACGAACACGGTATAGAAAAACGTTACCGCATATTTGACGATATGCTTGAATCAGATATTGACGCGGTTATTATCGCAACTCC
>CADAMY010000052.1 GCA_902789095.1 Oscillospiraceae bacterium
AGGGCTTCTGTTCTTTCTGCTGCTCATAATAATACCTCCAATTTGGTGCTCCTATTTTACACCTTTTTGGAGGTTTACACAATTTTTGGGATGGTCTCTGAACTTTTTTCATTTACAATTTTAATCGCTATTATCTTTGTTTTTCTGCCAGTAAAGCAAATTGATACAATAAAATATCAGCAAGGCAATGATCTGAAATACTCTTATCCGGATGTTGTATTTACGAAGGTTAATAGTTATTTTCGTTATTTTTTAGTTTCTTGTAATAACTGTCTGTCACAATAATATAAAGTTTAGAAGCAGTATTACCTTAACAAACTTATAATTTAAAGTATGTATTGTATTTCACATATTTTCTTTGACTTTTTATATGGCTGATTCAAAATATCCGGTGTGCTGTAGAATGTATCTTAGTTTTACATTAATATCTTTGTCAGTTTGCTTTATTTAGTTAAAGATGATGATTTACTAGTTTTTTTCTGTTAGAAGAATCTTTTTTACTTAATTCTGCGCGGATACGGCTTTTAAAAATTTGTTATGTATACTGATTTGCAGGGATACAATCATCAATTCAGATTTTGTAATGCTCAGCTTTAAGCTGAAAAAATCTAATATAAAAAATCAATTGTTTCGTGGTTGAATAATTGCCGGTTTTATGATATAATTAATTAAACAAATCGAGATTTGCTAAAGGTTCTGATGCTTTTATTTTTATATTGTAAAACAGCAGGAATATGCAAATCTGAATGTTGTTTTGAACTTTTTTGGGTAAAGGAGAATTATTGATGAAAAAATTTTTATGCATAATGCTCAGCATTGTTATGCTGTGCAGCATCTTCGGCGGATTTATGACTTCGGCAGCGTCCGATTATACAATTGTATCGCCGTATGAAGACGTTGTATGGAGCGGAAATAACGCCTGGGGCGCATACAGAGGCGTTCTTCATTCGCATACGACCTGGAGCGATGCAGATGAGGATCTTCCGACAATGGTCAAGGAATATTATTCTCTTGGTTATGATTTTCTTGCTAACAGCGATCATGCTGTTACGGGAGTTGAATGGAATAAAAAGCCTGAGCTTGTGTTCCCTTATTGGTATCAGTACTTTTTAGGTAAAAAAATGAGTGTTCTCACCGATGAAGAGTACGAGGCAATTACTTCCGGTACCTACAACAACAGAGGTTACGGCATGACCTGCATAACCGGCGCAAATGAGCTTAACCATCTTACGCTTTCTAAGAATCATGTAAACGGATATTTCCTTCCGTCCGGCGTTGGCAACGGTTTTGCCGGGTATTATACAGGCAGCAACAAAATGAACCTTTCGGGCCGTGTAGGTGAAAATGAGGTCGGTATTGAAAACGCTTTGAAATTTGTGGAAGACAACGGTGCGCTTTCTCATATCAACCATCCCGGAGATGTGCTGGATTCCAACAGACATCCTGAGGTTGTAACAGACCCTGAAACTGTCAATTTTTACGGCAATCTTTTACTGAAATATCCAAGCTGTCTCGGAATAGAAGTGCTCAACGAGGTAAATAGTGTTACACGATATGACAGAGTTTTGTGGGATCAGCTTCTCATGCACTGCCTGCCATATGGCAGAAGAGTTATCGGATTCAGTAACACTGACGCACATTCTCTTTTAAACTGCGACAGCTCTTTCAGCGTATTCATGATGAAAGAAAATACTCAGGAAGAAGTTAAAAAGACTATGCAGTCAGGTGCATTCTTCTGCGTTTCTAAGTGCCTTCCCGGTAATGACGTTTATGAAATCGGACCCAAAGAGGGCTTTGATGTCAGAGGCGAAGGAATACCTTACCCGATGTTCAACAGCGTTAAAGTAAACGGACATAAGGTATCTGTTACTGTTGAAAACGCAAAGAAAATTCAGTGGATCGCAAACGGAAAAGTTATTATGAAAAGTGAAGTCGGCTCCGGTCCGATCGTTCTTGATCTTGATGCTGTTGAAGGCAGCGAGAATTTCCAATATATCAGAGCTGAAATTTTAGGCGAAGGCGGAATCTGTCTGACACAGGCGCTTGTTATCGACAACGGAGCACAGCCGCTTACGTTTAATGAAAAAGAGAATACTCCGAGCCTTGCTGAAAGACTTCGCATGTTCCTGCGCGGAACTAAAATATACAACATCGTTGTTGAGATTTACCGCGCAATTAGAAAATAATATTAAGTTAATACAACATTATTCAGGTTGAGATGCTGTAAAAAAGCTGATACATTTCAATCTGATCGGGAAGATGACCGAGCGGCATCAGCCGCAGCTTCATACTTCTGCCGATGAAACAAATTGACACCATAAATATCAGCCGGGTAAAGACTAAATTGTCTGCTGCCCGGCTGTTGCTTTTTCGTCAGTTCACTGTCAATCTCACGTTTCAAGACTTTAAATACTGCGTGTAAAATTGCATTTAATATAGGTGAATTATATTCACAATCCATAAAATATAAAAAGATTTGGCTTTTAGATTCAAAAAATGTTGACCAAATGACATCGGCCGAAATATATAAACTTTACTTTTTTGTCAGAATACGCATTACTGAACAATCAAAATTTCTACCGGCTGCATTATCATAAACTATGTTTACCATCGGAGTAATATTTGATTAAAAGTAAATTTTAATTGTACTGAAATATCGTAAAAATCCAAAAGCATAATAAACACGGACAGCAATATGAAATTCGTAACATATACGCACCCCTCATAAAAGCATAAAATCCTATAATTAAGACAGATTGGGTTCTGTGTTTTGAATATTATATTTTTTTTCAAAGATGCAGCTTGTTATTCAACAAACTTGATGTTGTCTGAACTTGAAAAGATGTATGTTTTATGTTACAATACACATAAGATAATGAAAAGGAGTATTTAAATGCGAATTCTTGTAATAGACGCACAAGGCGGTGGAATCGGGAAACAGCTCATAACTGCTATTAAACAGGAATTGCCGGCTGCAGCGATTACGGCAATCGGTACAAACAGCAGCGCTACTTCGGCAATGCTCAAAGCTGGAGCAGATGAGGCAGCAACAGGTGAAAACGCTGTTGCTGTATGTTCAAAAAAAGCAGATGTAATTGTCGGTCCGATAGGCATTGTGATCGCCGATTCTTTACTCGGAGAAATCACTCCGAGAATGGCGCTCTCAGTCGCACAGAGTAAGGCTGTGCGTGTTTTGATTCCGTTCAATCATTGTGACAATCTGATTGCAGGCACGACTGATATGAATACCAAAGTTCTTATAAGTGATGCCGTTCAAAAGATAAAATCATTTAATATATAATTTAAAGTATTGACAAACAGCATATTTTTCTGTATTATAATTTAAAGATTGGTATGAAGCCGTCGTTATGCGCAGAAGCGCTTTAATTATTATTCTATAATATGTGTGCTATGAAGGTATACGGCTTTTCTGCAGAAAAGTTCCGTGTACCTTTCTGCATACAATAAAAGATGTTTATTCGGAGGTAATTTAAAATGGCATGTTTTCTCGTTCCTGCTGCAGAAGCAGTTGTTTCAACAGTTGCAACAAAAATTGTTGAGAAGAAAGAAAAAGAACAAAAAGAACTCAAAATCAGCCTCGACGGCGTAAACGTTGAGAGCGCATCAAAGATTCCTTTCTCACAAAAGCTTAAATGGCTTAACAGGCTTCTCTGGGGCGGAAGCTTCCTTTTGATGTTTGAGCATATTTGGCATGGGGAGGTAGTTCCGTTCTTCCCGTTTTTAACAGCAGCTTCTAATCCTGAAGATGCTGCTGAAATGCTGCACGAAATGGCAACAGCAGGCGTTTCCATGGCGGTCCTTGTTACAGTTGTATGGCTCGGTATGCTCGCTGTTGCGGCGATTATTGAGAAGAGAGCCGAAAAAGAAGCGCAGACGCTTGCGGCAAACGAAGGCTGACAGAGAGGTATAACGTATGACTCTTTTAACTTCGGTTTTTGCTGCAATAATATGCACAATCATTTGGTATAAAAACGCTCCGAAAAATGAAATGAAAGTCGGTATTCTCTGCTGGCTGTATTGGGGCGCTTCGCTTATGTGGCTTATTGACGCTGTTTTCGAATACATAGAACTCGGCGCAGAATACTTTACGCCCGATCCTGCCGATATGCTCAACGATCTTTATCTCGGATTATCGGTTGTAGCGCTCGGTCTGATTGTCTGGCTTATTATACTGCTTATTAAAGACCCTAAAAAAGTAATCAGAACAGCTCTTTTTAAAAAGAAAAAATAATATTTTTTTTCAAGAGCGGGAGTGCTTTCCGGCACACCTGCTCTTTCTTAATAATACGGGATGATAACTATGATAACAGAAACAAAAAAAATCCTTGAAGGCGTGAAAAACGGAAGTATTTCAGTTGACGATGCTTTGCTGAAATTAAAGACCGAGCCTTACGATGATCTCGGATACGCAAAGGTCGACCTTCACAGAAAAATAAGGCAGGGCGCGGCAGAGGTTATTTACGGCGCCGGCAAAACGCCCGGTCAGATTACGGGAATAATTGACTCAATGCTGAAACACGATCAGAAACAAATACTGATTACAAGGCTTTCGCCAGATTCGGCAGATATAATAAAAAAAGAATATCCGATTATGTATTTTAACGATGCGAGTATTGCAGCAATTGGTGAATTTCCTGAGCCAGACGGAATCGGAAAAGTTGTCGTTGCTACCGGCGGTACGAGTGATATTCCCGTTGCAGAAGAAGCTGCTCTCACAGCGGAATTTTTCGGCAATGAAGTTACTCGGCTTTATGACGTCGGTGTTGCAGGACTTCATCGTCTGCTTTCCCATTCAAAAGAAATAATGAACGCTTCAGTGATCATTGCTGTTGCAGGTATGGAAGGTGCGCTGGCAAGCGTTATAGGCTCAATGGCTGACTGTCCCGTTATTGCGGTACCGACTTCGGTGGGATACGGTTCGTCTTTCAATGGGCTTTCTGCACTTCTTTCAATGCTGAATTCCTGCGCTTCGGGTGTGTCGGTCGTTAATATCGACAACGGATTTGGAGCAGGGTATCTTGCAAGCAGGATTAATCATATGGAGGCAAAAAAATGAAAACGCTTTATCTCGATCTCGGAATGGGTGCGGCAGGCGATATGCTCACGGCAGCATTGCTGGAGCTTCTTCCCGACACGGATTGTTTTATTGAAAAATTAAACGCTGTCGGCATTCCAAGCGTGCAGTATATTAAAGAAAAATCCATAAAATGCGGTATAACAGGAACGCATATTCATGTGCTTGTAAACGGTGAAGAAGAAGCTTTATATCATCACGGACCCGAACGTTCTCATGAGCATCATCATGGAAGTATGGATGAAATCAAACATATCGTTACAGGACATCTTAATCTTTCGGAAAAAATCAAAGAACAGATTCTTAACATATATAAAATCATTGCAGAAGCGGAAAGCTGTGTGCATGACGTTCCGATAACGGATATTCATTTTCATGAAGTCGGATCATTGGATGCTCTTGCAGATATAACAGCCGTCTGTATGCTTATTAATGAACTTTTGCCTGACAGAATCGTTGCCTCTCCTGTTCACGTTGGTTCCGGGAGTGTCCACTGTGCACACGGTGTTCTGCCTGTTCCGGCTCCTGCAACGGCTGAAATTTTAAAAGGCATTCCCTCATATGGCGGAAGCATCAGAAGTGAACTGTGCACGCCTACCGGAGCTGCGCTTCTGAAGTTTTTTGTTGATGAATTCGGCAATATGCCTGTGATGAAGGTTGAACGTATAGGTTACGGAATGGGTAAAAAAGATTTTGATACTGCAAATTGCGTACGAGCGATGCTCGGAGAAAGCAGGGAGCAGGTGCGTGGTATCATTAAGCTTTCCTTTAACGTGGACGATATGACTGCTGAGGAAATCGGTTTTGCTACGGATACTCTTTTTGCTAACGGTGCAAATGAAGTCTTTACCGTTCCCGTCGGTATGAAGAAAAACCGGCCTGGTACGCTTATCTGCGTACTATGTCAAGAAGAGCGAAAAGATGAAATTGTCAGACTGATTTTTAAATATACAACAACGATCGGCATCAGAGAAGTCAAGATGCAGCGATATACTTTGGAGCGTGAAATAAAAACAACGGCAACCGGATTCGGCGAAGTAAGGCAGAAATACTCTTTTGGTTACGGTGCAGAAAGGGTAAAGATAGAGTACGATGACCTGACCCGCATCGCAAAAGAAAACAACATTTCTCTGCGTGAAGCAAGGCGGCTTGTTGAAAAAGAAATAAATGATTAAAACGAGGAAACCGCAATGGATGAATTACATCAGAAACAGGAAGCGCTGAAAAGTATACTCCGTAATATGGGCAGCGTCGCTGTCGCATTTTCAGCCGGTGTGGATTCTACGTATCTTTTAAAAGTTGCTCACGACGTTCTGGGTGATCGTGCGGCTGCCGTCACAGTGCTGACCGGTACTTTTCCCGAAAAAGAAGCGGTAGAAGCCGAAAATTACTGCAAATCAGAAAAAATCAGATTTATAAAAATCAGCTTTGACGTTTTTTCTGTTGACGGATTCAGCTCAAATACTCCCGACAGATGTTACGTTTGCAAAAAAGCGATTTTCAGTCAAATAATAAATTCAGCAAATGCTCAGGGGATCAAAAACGTCGTTGAAGGATCAAACATCGACGATATGAGCGATTACCGTCCCGGCATGCGAGCTGTAAGAGAACTAGGCGTTCATAGTCCGCTGAAAGAAGCAGGACTTAAAAAGAATGATATCCGCGCTCTTTCCAAAGAATTAGGACTGAAATCGTGGAATAAGCCTTCTTTTGCCTGTCTTGCTACAAGAGTCGCTTACGGCGAGAAAATTACGCCGCAAAAAATTACAATGATTGAAAGAGCTGAGCATAAGCTTGCCGACCTCGGATTCAGTCAATATAGAGTCAGAGTACAAAATGATACGGCAAGAATCGAATTGCTGCCTGAAGATTTCGCAAGATTTACAAATCCGGAAGTGTTGGAGATTGTGCGGAATGATTGTCACATGCTTGGTTTCCGCTACGTTTCTCTGGATCTTGACGGCTACCGTACAGGCAGTATGAATGAAACGCTGAAGTAACGGATCTGCGATAATAGAATAGTGAATAATGAAGTCAGTAAAGGTAATGCGTCTTTGAATCAGGTGATTCAAGGGCGCTGTTTATTTGCAGTGTGATAATCAGATTAATAACTATCCGAGATGAATTAAAAATATAAGTCTGCTGAACGGACTATTCAACAAATAAATAACGCTGCCCCTTTATCAGGTTTCTATTTCATTCTGTAAATAATAACGTTTTTATGATTGTTATTGACTTTATTTAATCATTATATTATAATAAAGATATGGAAATTTATGAAATTAAGGAAGATATCCTTTCTCGAAACAATGAACGTGCAAAAGAGGTTCGCGCTTTGCTTGACGAAAAAGGCGTATATTACGTCAATCTTATGTCGTCACCGGGCGCAGGTAAAACCACTTTGCTTTCAAAGCTCATACCGCGGCTTGCAAAAGATTTTCGCATCGGTATTATAGAAGCCGATATCGACTCGGACAAAGATGCTCAGACAATAGAGCGTGAAACCGGCGTAAGAGTTATTCAGATTCACACCGGTGGCGCGTGCCACATGACGTGCCAGATGTCGCTCGAGGCGCTCGAAGCGCTCGGTACTGACGGACTTGACCTGATATTCCTTGAGAATATAGGTAATCTGGTATGCCCTGCGGAATTTGACACAGGCTCGGATATGAACCTTGTTCTGCTGAGCGTACCGGAGGGCGATGACAAACCGCTGAAATACCCGCTTATGTTTGAGGTCGCACATGCAGTGGCAATAACGAAGCTCGACGTATCGGAGATATTCGATTTCAGTCCGGAAAACGCGGTGAAAAACATAAAAAAGCGCAACGGGAATGCGGAAATCTTTTTTACTTCCGCTATGAAGGACGATGGTATCGACGAGCTGGAGCTTTACATCAGAAATGAAGCGAGCAGAAAAATCCACAAGATCAATAATAGATAGGAGATATTATTATGGCAGACAAAAACGAAAAAATCTGTATTATCGGCGGAGGCCCCGCAGGGCTTTCATGTGCAATGTATCTTGAAAAAAAGGGCTATTCTAATTATGTTATTTATGAAAAGCTTAACAAGGTCGGCGGCAAGTGCTGGTCGCCTAAGCTGAAGGTTAAGCACAACGGCGTAGAAGAGGAAAGAAGCTTCGAAACCGGAGCAATCATGGGCGCCATCACATACCACGCAGTAAGCGAGATGGAAGAATTCGGCGGTTATTACCACAAAGGTCCGGACTTTAAGCACGGCGAGCCGAATATGAGAAGAGAATTCCGTAATCTGGACGGAACGGTAGACCATCCGTTTGAGCCAAAAGTTAATTTTTCCATCAAAAAAATGCTTAAGCTGATCAAACTGAAAAAGCAGATGAAAAAGCTCAATGAGCTTATGCAGACCAAGTACGTAGGCTATGACTGCTACGGGCATATCGGCGTGGCGAAGGGCGAGTACTACGGCATTTCTAAGGGCGTAGACGGCTACTGCGGAGCTACAAAAGACAATTCCTTCCCCAACTATATAAAGGGTAAAAACCCGAATCTCAAGGATCTCGCTCTGCCATTCTCTGAGTTCTGCAAAATAAACGGCGTTGAAGAAGTGCAGAGAATATGGATAGCACCGTTCACATCTTTCGGCTACGGCTTCTTTGACGAAATACCTGCGGCGCTGGTTATGAAATACCTCGACGTTACAACTGCGCTTGAATTCGTCAACATGAAGCTTTGGACATGGCAGGACGGTACTCAGGAGATATATGAGTGTGTAAACAGGAAGCTGCAGCATCCTGCAGTGCTTGAAACGGAAGTTGTCAAAGTTGAACGCCCGGACGGAAAGATCAACGTTACTGTCAGAAAAGACGGCGAAGAAAGCACCGAAACTTTTGATAAGCTCATCGTAACAACTCCTCTTGATTATTTTAAGGATTATGCCGATGCGACTGACGAAGAAAAGACACTCTTCAGCAAGATCGTTCACGAGAGATACTGCGACTATATCGCTACATTCGAGCCCGGCAAGAGCCCCAATATATCCGGCTATATGGTAGACAACATGGTTCCCGAAAGACTCGGACATGCGATGGTATATTACAACAGATGGCAGCATCTCGGCAGAGATTGCCCTGCAACTGTTTATGCGCTTGCCAACCACACCGGAACGCCTGACGTTGATTATGACACTGTTATGAAGACGATGGACGAGGACATGAAGAAGGTCGGATTCCCAATTAAAGAGAAGCTGTTCGCACAGGAAGTTTATTACTGCCCGCATGTATCCGCTGACGATTATGCTGACGGCTGGTACGATAAGCTTGAGGCTTTGCAGGGAACGCTCAATACCTACTACGCTGGCGAGATAATCTCTTTCGGCGATATGGAGGATACCTGCGCCGCAAGTAAAGATATCATCGGCAGATTCTTTTGATCCGTTATGCAGAAAGTAAAAACTATACTTTTATCAAAAAGCGTTTTTGAGGACAATGACGCACAGGCTGAGCAGCTCCGCTCAAGCCTGCGTCAAAAAAAGACTTGCCTTGTAAACGTCATGTCATCGCCGGGAAGCGGTAAGACCACGCTGCTTGTCGAGCTTATAAACGATTTGAAAAAAGATTATGAAATAGGCGTCATGGAGGCTGATATTGACTCTGATAAGGACGCGGTTACGGTTGCCGAAAAGACCGGCGTGCGTTCAATACAGCTTCACACTGGCGGGATGTGTCACCTTGACGCAGGAATGACGGAGCAGGGGCTGACACAACTTGGCGAGGGCTTGGATCTTGTTTTCCTCGAAAACGTGGGCAATTTGGTTTGCCCGGCAGAATATGATACAGGAGCAACCGTGAACATGGTCATACTCTCTGTTCCGGAGGGTGACGACAAACCGCTGAAATATCCTCTTGTTTTTGAAAACAGCGAGCTTGCGGTGATAAGTAAAACGGACACTCTGCCATATTTTAATTTTGATCAAGATGAGTGCAGAAAATATATAAAGGCAAGGAACGCCGATGCCTCGGTCATCGCGGTTTCGGCTAAGACCGGAGACAACATGGACGAACTGATAAACTGGTTTGTCCGCAAATTATCCGAGAGGTGAATTTATGCTTCCACAGAGTAAAGCAGTAAAAAGCAAATATCAGAATGAAAAAGATGTACAAAAGAGCTATGCTAAGCTCGGCAAAAAGATAACTGACGTCGTTGCGCATAAAATAGGCGGTGTTACCGCTGATGACCCCGAGTATTGGGGACTTCGTGAGGTTCTTACGCCCGAGATGGTCGACCTGTGCAACAAAATGAAAGTGCGCAAGCACTATACACTTGATGACCTTATCAAGCTGCATAAAGGCGTTGACCCGAAGCACCTTGAAGAGGTCTACGAGCAGATGTCCGTGATTGGTATTATAGAATACGATTACGGTGACAATTACACTCACAACCTTGAGCATGATCATCCCATAGAGAATGCTCCCAAGATCAAGCGTTACAGACTGCCGTTCTTCGTGCCCGGCTCGGCGGAGCTTTTTAATTCTTCGCTCGACCGCATAGAAAAGAATCCGGCGGTTACGAGCTTCTTTGAAAGGATGACATATATACCACTTGCCGGCATCACACATATGGTTGCGCCCGGCGGTATGGGCATTGGCATGCACGTCATTCCCGTTGAGCAGGCAATAAACGCCCAGCAGGAAGCAATAAGCCTTGAAAAGATATCATACTGGCTTGAAAAATACGACGGTCACATTGCGGCAGGTATCTGCTCATGCAGAGCGTCAAGAGCTGTGCTCAATGATGGCTGCACGGACGACTGCAACGACTGGTGCGTACAGCTTGGTGACATGGCGGATTATGCAGTCGAGACTCACCGTGCCCATTACATCACCAAAGAGAGGGCGCTCGAAATTTTCGAGCTTGCCGAAAAAAACGGATACGTTCATCAGATAACCAACATTGACGGCGAGAACAAGATATTCGATATCTGTAACTGCAATGTGCGCATCTGTAATGCGTTGAGAACATCAATGCTCTTTAATACTCCTTACCTTTCAAGAAGCGCATATACATCTGAGGTAGACAGCGAAAAATGCGTTGCGTGCGGCAAATGTGTTGAAATCTGCCCGGCAGGAGCTGTTAAGCTCGGCCAGAAGCTTTGCAAAAAAGACGGGACTCCCGTCAAATATAAGCATGCGATTCTTCCGGACAAAGTCCGCTGGGGCGAATACGCATGGGATGAAAACTACCGTGACACCAAGGTTATGTCCAATACATATTCTCAGGGCAGCGCACCGTGTAAGGCGGCTTGTCCGGCGCATGTGCCGATCCAGGCCTATCTTAAACTTGCTCGTGACGGTAAATATCGTGAAGCGCTTGCGATGATCAAGACTGAAAATCCGTTCCCATCCGTTTGCGGCCGTGTGTGCAACAAACGCTGTGAGGACGAGTGCACAAGAGGACTCATCGACGCTCCCGTCTCTATCGACGCTGTCAAAAAGTTTGTGGCAGATCTTGAGCTGAACAGCAAGGATCGCTATGTGCCTGAAAAAATTGTGCAGTCCGTTTACGGCAAGTGGGATGACAAGATTGCTATTATAGGCGGCGGTCCCGCAGGACTGTCTGCAGCATATTATCTTGCTGAGATGGGCTACACGCCCACGGTGTTCGAGAAGAACCCCACCCCCGGCGGTATGCTCACCTACGGCATTCCCAGCTACAAGCTTGAAAAGGACGTTATCGAAGCTGAAATAGACGTTCTTCGCAAGCTCGGCGTCGAGATACGCTGCTCAGTCAACGTTGGCGAAGATGTAACTATTGACGAGCTGCGAAAACAGGGTTACAAGGCATTTTATATAGCGATAGGCTGCCAGGGCGGCAGACGTCCCGGTGTAGCGAATGATTGCGCAGAAGGCACCGATATAGCCGTATCCTACCTTCGCAAGAGTTATGAAAAGCGTGAAAGCTTTACCGGCGACGTAGTAGTTGTCGGCGGAGGCAACGTGGCGGTAGACTGCGCGAGAAATGCGCACCGTCTCGGCGCAGGCAGCGTGAAAATGTTCTCGCTCGAGTCGCGTGATATAATGCCGGCAACAAAACAGGAAATAGCTGAAACACTCGAGGAAAATATCGATATATGCAACGGCTGGGGTCCGAAAGAAGTGCTTGTCGACGAAGCGGGCAAGGTGACAGGTATCGTATTCAAACGCTGCGTTTCGGTATACGACGCGAACGGTAAATTCGTTCCTGCGTATAACGAGGATGAAACGATTGAGGTC
>CADAMY010000053.1 GCA_902789095.1 Oscillospiraceae bacterium
TATATAATAACAGTTTATGAAATTTTTATCAAGTGTTTTTTAACGACAAAAAGCCATAATTGTTATATAGACTTTTTTGGAGATGAAATTATGAACTGTCTGCGATTTCCGCACGAATTATACTGCGGTGCGGATTCACTTGATAAAGTTTTCGGCAAAGATTATTCCGACGTGCTTATTATTTCGGATTCCGAACCTCTTACTTCCTACTGCTTTACTCAAAAAATCCTGAGCGGTTTCAATTCGCTTATGACCGGCACAAAGCTTATCTGTTCCGATGAGCCGGACGAACTTTTTAAACTCGCATATTCTTTTGCAAACACCGAGATGCCCGAAAGCATCGTCGCTGTCGGATCCGGATTTGTTCAGGACTGTGTCGCCGCTGTTTCGCGAATAACGGAAACGCCGTTTGTATCGGTTGTTTCAACTGCGCCTACAAGCCTTCATGAATACAATACGCTCGACGTATTTTTATACAAAAGTTCACCCGATGTTTGTATAATAGACCCGTCTTTTATCACCGCCGCAGATTCTCTCAAGCTCGCTTACGACGCTCTGGGAATGATGACGCTTGCGCTTGAAGCTTCCGTCTGCGCAGGCGACAGATTTATTTCTTTCACAGCGCAGAAAGCTTTCTGCGAAATTTACAATAATATAATGCCCTCTTTCAGAGGCGAGATATCCGCAAGGGAAAACCTGGTGAATGCGATGTACGGCGCATACTCGGCATATATCAACAGCTTCGCTTATTCCTGGGAATCCGACGCTTACAGAACAGCATCGTTTTTTTCGGGTTTTTCAGTGTCAAGACTTTCCGCTCTTGCCGTATGTATAACCTATCTTTCAGAACATTACAATGAAGTTTATCCCGAAAAATTCCGGGCTCTTGCCGCTCTTGCCGAGCCGAACGAAGACATCGGCTCCGTTTCGCCTCTTCTGCTCAAAAATATCCGACGCATCCAGGCCACGCTCTCGTTCCCGTCAAGTATCAAAAACTGCTCGGTAAGCGAATCTGATTTTCTCGTTATTAGCCGAAGTCTTTCTGTTGAAGAGAAGGATTTTTACTGCAGATGTTATTACGGAAATGTAAATTTTGTCAAAAGGAACAAATTCAGCTCTTTAATCGATTGACACGGCGCAGCTTTTAATGATATAATAATCAAAATTCAATCAGAAAGGATTTGAGGGAAATGAACACTTTAAAAAGATTTTTCTGCGTTCTTCTTGCCGCAATCGTTATGGCTGTTCCGCTCAATATGATCGTTTCGTTCGCCGCATCGCCTACACCCGTATCAATTAAAATAGTGCGTCTTCCCGACAAACTTAAGTTTTATAAAGGTACTGACTGGGATTACGGCGTATGGTATCAGTCAGACAATCCGTCGGGCGGCACTTCATTCCTTTGGCAATCCGACCCGGATCTTATCAGCTTTCTGTATCATCCTTTCGGCGGGCCGATACCGGAGCGCGGAATGATAGATATGACAGGTCTTAACGTTGAAATCACATATTCTGACGGTACGACCAAAACCGTCAGCTATAAAGAAACAGCTTCAGGCGGCGTTTACAAGCCGAATATTTATGCGATCCCTTACAGAGGAAAGCCTTATTTTGTCGGCACCAATACCATTCAGATTTATTTCCCGTCAGATACGAAGCATACCGCATCCTACGAGATAGAAATTATAAATTCCGTTAAACCATCAAGGGAAGCGGGCGACGTTGACGGCGATGGCAGAGTAAATTCTTCAGATGCTCTTATGGTGCTCAATCATTCGGTAAAAATAATAACTCTCACCGACGAGCAAAAAAAATACGCCGATATGAATTCGGACAAATTATACAACAGCACCGATGCGCTTATGATTCTGATTAAAAGCGTTTCATAATATATATAATAAAAATTCTTAAAAATATACCTTTTCAAAAAAAATAAGCTGTGCCCGAATCAGGACACAGCTTATACTTTTTACTGTTCTTAATTTTAATACGTTCCTATAACGTTATAATAAACCGAGAGCAATTCTTCAAAGAATTTGGTCTGGTCAATAATATACTCGGCGTATCCGTCATCGCCCTCAACCATTTTACCCGGAACGCTGACTGTTGCAAAGTCCTTATTCTGGGTTGAGAGGAATCTCGTTGCAAGATACAGCGCCTTGCCGAGACTTATATCCGTGTAAGAATAATCCATAGCCGTATTATAAAGGTCGTTGACAATTGAAATATCGCTTGTCGCCTTTTTAACGGTTACGCTTGTAAACGCTTTAACATAAGTCATCTGATGGCTCATACGGTTGATGTTTGAATCCAGCTTGCTCGTATCACGGCTTCTGACGAAAGTAACAGCGTCCATGCCGTGCAGCGTGACTGTCTGCCCCGCTGTGAATTTAGCAAAGCTCTCTTCAGGCGTTACCGTAACTCCGCCGACAGCGTCGTTAAGAACACTGATACCTGCAAGGTCGAGCGCCGCATAGGACTTGATCGGAATACCGAACATAACTTTTTGTATACTGGAAACAACGTTGCTGCAGCTCGTTTTGCCGCCGTCGCCGTATGCGAAAGCAAGACAAATCTGCGTCTGCTCATTCCTGATGAAGTCGCCGTCTTTATCGTAAACATCGATTTCGCCTATGGTATCTCTGGGGATTGCAATTATTTTTGCAAGCCCTGTTGCAGTATCAAATGCAACAACCATTATCGTATCCGCCTGACCTGCCGAACCAACGATTCCGTGCTGGTCAATTTCCTGCTTATCAACACCCAGACAGGCAATAGAAGTAATATTTTCATTCAGCTTATACTTATTTCCTTTGTAGTAAATGATTTTACCGTCGTCTTCAGTCTCGGCGTCATCAACCGTTTCAATAACGGCGTCGTCATAATCAAGCAGTCGTTTTTTGCCCATCTGCATCATTATCAGCAGCGACACAGCAGCAATCACTATAAGCAGAAAAATCGACAAAAATATACCGAGAATGATTTTAGCCGTTTTATTCTTTTTATTGCTCTTGTCGATGCGCTTCTGAATTTCTTTTATCTGAGCCTTCTTATCGTTATTGCCGGCGTACTTTTCGCTCAATTCAACTATTTTTTTATTTTCCGCAGGCTTTGAGGAGCTGCCTGAGCGTGAATGCGAGCCGTCCGATGAAGAGCCCGAAGATCTGTGATGAGACGAACTGCCTGAATGCGAATGCGAACTGCCCGATGAAGAGCCCGAAGATCTGCGGCTAGACGAGCCGCCTGAACTCTCAGATGAAGAATGATGATGGTGGTGCTCCGAGCTGCCTGACGAATGGTGATGATGCTCTGACTCATCGGATGAATGATGATGGTGGTGATGCGATTCACCCGACGAATGATGCTCATGCCTGTATGATTCATTATCTGACATTTTCGGATAATCCTCAGGATGATCCTTGGTATAGCTGAATACAAAAGGCTGTTCCTGATTTCCGTTGTTGTTTTCCGGATTATTGGGTTGGCTCATCTTTAATTAACACTCCGTTCACCAAATACCTGAACTCGGGTTTATTTGCAAAGCAGGTACTCAGCGTTACAATTTTATCGTCCGTAGTTACTTCAAAATTCCTTGAATTGAAAAGCTCAAATTTAGGATTGAGTATGCTGTAATGGAAGCTTTCAATATCCTCTTTTTTAGAGAAATCAAAAGCAGTTGTTATTCTTCTGTTATCATATTTCAGTGAGGACAGGATTCTGTAAGTCAGCTTCCTGCCCGGCAGATAGATGTAGAAAAACTCATTATCGTTAAAGAATTTTTCGTCTTCAAATTCGTGAAGCATATTGAACATCGTATCGTTGCGCATATTATGACCGTAAACAAGAGTAACAGGGTCTGAAAAATCCTTGCTGTTTACGTTGTTGGTATAAATACAGCCTGCAAGAAGATATTTCTTGTAAATTGATCGCCTCAGATAATAGTCCGTAGTCTCGCTCTGAACAATAGGATAATCTATCTTGGTGTTCGGCACCTTTATCCAGGCATATACGTCTTCATTTATCGCTTTGAGCGAATCAAAATCTATCGGGTTCTTCTCAAGCGTTTCAACAGCCGGCGCTTCTTCAACGTAGCTGTTGGCTATGCCTTCATAAGTATTCTGCGCCATATAGTTGTTGTAGTATATCCATACAAGGTAAACTACTCCGCCGGCGCATACAAGAAACAGTAGGATAATAAGAATTATCAGTAAAGTTTTCTGCGCTTTCTTACCGCTGCGCTTTTCATTTTCGTATTCCATGAAAAAACTCCGAAATAATTATAATATGAAAATTAAGCAAAACAAAAAGCTCCTTACAAGACAGGAGCTTTTGCTTTTTTATTTAACCTTTTTGGAAAGCACGATGCCTGCTGCTGAACAAGAAACAACAGCTGCAATAGCTCCGGCCTCTGCTAATACAGAATATCCGGTATTAGGAGAAACGTTCTTGTTCTTATCCTTGTCCTCCTGCTCTTCAGGTGCTGCTCCGGGGCTGCGAGCTGCAAAAACAGTAAGTGTTGATGCTCCGATAGCAAGTACCGCTGCAAGGGCTGCGATTACTCTTTTCATAGTATTATTCTCCTTTCACAAATTCATTCACACAAATGTGTAAAACTATTCGTATATATCATATCATACTTTTTCATTTTGTCAACAATTTTATTCAATAAAACCCTGACAAATTCTGTAAAGCTGACTGTTAAATCAGGCTTGATATAACAGAGTTCGACAAAAGAAACCCTTCGGGCGTAAGACTTAATCTGCCGCCGCAAAGTTTTGCAAGCCCTTTTTTTACAAAAACATCTGCTTTCTTTTTTATTGATTCCGTGTCTGCATCGGGATAACGGGCTCTGATTTCGCCAAAATCGATCCCTTCTTTAAGCCGCAGACGAAGCATCATATATTCGTCGAACCCTCCGCCTGCTCCGTCTTCAACGGGCTCTTCACCGCCGATAAAAGCGTCTGTATCACGGTTATAAAAAAATCGTTTGCCGTTTATAAAAGAATGCGCCGCAGGACCTATGCCGAGATATTCATCGCAGTTCCAGTATTTCAGATTGTGCCTGCTCTCGTATCCTTCTTTTGCAAAATTAGATATTTCATACTGCGCGAATCCCGCTTCCGAAAGCTGTGAAACCATTTTAAGATACATATCCGCCGTAAAGTCATCGTCCGGCAGATTCAGCCTGTCTTTATTCTTATAAAAAAATGTTCCCGGCTCAAGTTTGAGCATATAGGCGCTTATGTGATCCGCTCCGCAGGATATGCAGAATCCGAGCGTTTCGTCAAAGCTTTTTTCGGTCTGGCAGGGA
Source organism: Oscillospiraceae bacterium (assembly GCA_902789095.1). Lineage (GTDB taxonomy): Bacteria > Bacillota > Clostridia > Oscillospirales > Acutalibacteraceae > CAG-488. The sequence goes on from CADAMY010000053.1 coordinate 5,312, forward strand.
ATGCCGAGCATAACGTCAACAGAAATATTTCCAATCCCCGCATTCTCTGCGTCAGCGATACATTTTTCAATCTCTTTTCTGCCTGCAAGCCTTCCGAGTTTTTTTCTTTCGCTGTCAACGGCTGACTGCAGGCCGAGCGAGATCCTGTTTGCTCCTGCCGATGCAATCTTTTTAAAAAAATCATCTTCAACGCAGGAAGGATTACATTCAACCGTGACCTCATCAAAATCACCGAAAACTTTTGCGGCTTCAATAATTTTCGCTATTCTGCCGCCGCCGAGCAAAGACGGAGTACCGCCGCCGATATACAGCGTGTCGGCTTTTTTATCAATCCTTCCCCGCCATAAATCGATATGCTCTGTAACGGAATCTGTATAAACGTCCGTCATATCGCCTGCCTTTACCGACGAATAAAAATCGCAGTAAGGGCATTTGCTCCTGCAGAAAGGAATATGAATGTACAATCCGATTTTTTCCATTTTTTTATCCCCTGTTAAGGTTTAATAAAAGCCGCTCTTGAAAAAGCATTAATTCGCTTATTCCTTCTTTTATAAAACTGAATTCATCATTGGCATCAACCCATTTAACTTCAGTATAGACAATCTGGTGAATAGCGGCAATAGCTTTACTATAAAAATATTGTTCTGTAAACATATAAATCTTCAAAACATCCATAATAATGGGATATACTAATTCCTTGTACTATGGATGGTGTGAGCCAAATGGTCTGCAAAACTTATTTATTGTTTTTAGCGGTATTTACAGAAGCGATCAATAATCTGCGTATTGTTCCGCATTGATTTAATAACGGCTTTACTATTTCGCCGTTGAGCAGGGATGCTTTTTGAAAAAGTTCTAACCAGTATTCGGTTTCATAAGTTTCTTTGAGAGCTATTTGCAGTTTGGATATAAAATCAGCCTTGCTTTGGGCATAGTTGGCTTCGTGAATATTAGCACCGATGCTTGAAGCAGAACGTTCCATTTGATTGACAAGTGCATAATGCCCCTTTATTGCATCAACTGATTTTAATACTGCAACAGAAAAAGCCATTGACAGTTCAATAAGTTTATTTTCTTTCAAAATACCACCTCAAAAACATTTTAAAATATTAAATAAAATATTGCTATGCAATATGAAATAATTTAAGGAATTATGAAATATCTCGCTTTGCTCGATGTGAAATTAAATTAATCATACATATGCCGCAGGCGTATTTCACTGCATCGCAATTTCATATTCTGAAAGAATATTTCTTTAATCCGTAAGGATTAATTTAATTGGGAGACCTTCTTTACAGAAGGTCTCCCAAGCGACAGCTTTTATATCATTAAACCTATTATTCTGAAGCTTCAGCTTCTGAGTCTGTATTGAGATTCTGAGCGATTTCACTTCTACGCTCTGCAAGCTCTGCATACATTCTCTGGCGGGTCTTATTGTCGATATTGTAGAAGAACTTCGGAATAATTCCCATAAAGCCCGTAGCAACGGGAAGAAGCGTGGTCGTCATAAACAGTAAGTACTCTGTACGCTCGCTCTGCTGACCGGGTTTAAGACCCTGTCTGTAACCGATGAGCTGGAGCATAACGGTTGAAAGAACCGTACCGAACGAGCCGACGATCTTGCTTGCAAGACCTTTGATAACGCCGGTCATACCTTCTGTTCTGTAACCGTACTTCCATTCGCCGTAGTCGATAACCTCGTTGGCAATTTCCTGCGGTACAACTTTACGCAAAGCATAAACCGTGTTCCACAATGTCTCTCTCGCCATAAACGCGCCGACCATTACCCAGGTCTTCTTGTAGTTCTTGTTGATCGAACCGAACAAGTAAACCAGGAGCAGCAGGAATCCGCCCATGTGATCGCCGACGATCCAGAGAAGCTTTGTTGAGAACTTCTCACGAAGTTTATTAACGTAAGCATAGCTCAGATATGTAACCGGCATACCCGGAATACCAACTACAAGCTCGGCTGAGCTGAAGTTAAGAACGTTGATGTAGTACAGCGAAAGGTCTGTACTGATACTGAATGCCGAAAGCAAATCTGAAATTGCAAGCAGCATAAGAGGTCTTGATTTGACGATTGATGATAATGATTCTTTCTGAGTCGGCTTTTCGACCGATTGAAGAACTCTTTCTTTAAAGATAACCGCAAAGTAGAATCCCAATGCGCTCGAAGCAGCGGCTGTTGCAATACCCATAACAACGAAGAGCGAAGTCATCTTGACTTTCATAACCTCTCTGTTAACAAGGTCGATGAAAATTGTAATAGCCTGTTTCGGGATATTTTCTACAAGGCTGGAAATAAGGTTGGCCTGGTTTATAAGACGCGTTCTGTCAAGCGTGTCCGGAGTTATCGTAGCAAGAATACCGGTTTTGGCGATATTATAAAGACTCGTTACCAGGTTGGACACCATATTCAGCACAAAGTACATTACAATCTTCGGCATATACGCCGGAGCCGCCCCGGGGAAGAACTTAGGCATCGCCCAGAATAAAATTCCGAGAGCCGCGCCCGGTCCTGCATACAGAATAAGATAAGGTTTGAATTTACCGAATCTTGTGTTTGTTCTGTCAACAAGTGCCGCAAGGAAGATATCGTTAACAATATCCCATACGCTGGTAATGGCATTAATAATAGTCTGCCATTTAAGAGCTATAACAAAAACGTCCGTTATAAAGTATGTTCTTTTGCTGTTAAGATTCAAAGACTGAGCTATGTCGTAAAGAATATACGCCGTAGTTTCACGGCTGCCGACGTACCGTCTGTGCTTCGGCATTTCACGGTTGGCTTTTTCTTCATCAACAACTTCAGGCGTCTGAGTGGCTTCAGCCTTCTTTGTCTTTTTAGCCATACTATTCCTCCTTATATTAAATTGTATTTGCGCTTATCTTTAAGAATACAATCATTCTATCCGAGTAAGATACTCAGTTATTATAGCATATAAAAATACCGTTTTCAATACATTTCAACAATATTTTTTAATCCGGTTCATATATTTTCTTTCATTTTCACAATACACTGCCGGCTAAAAACCGCCCTCTGCATTTTCGCAGAAGGCGGTTTTTCAAATTACTTGATTCTGTTTATTCTTCGGGTGTCTCTTCTTCCGAATTGAGCTTCTGAGCTATTTCTCTTCTGCGCTCTTCCAATTCTGCATACATACGTTTGCGTGTTTTTTCATTTATATTATAGAAGAACTTCGGGATAATTCCGAGACTTCCGGTCATTATCGGCAAAAGCGTAGTCGAGAAAAACAAGAGGTATTCCGTGCGCTCCGTCTGCTGACCGGGCTTTAATCCCTGACGGTAGCCGATCATCTGATAAATTATGGATTTCATCATCGCTCCGAAAGTGCCGACGACCTTAGCCGCAAGTCCCTGCATAACGCCGGTCATACCTTCCGTGCGGTAGCCGAACTTCCACTCGCTGTAATCTATAACCTCGTTCTGTATCTCCTGCGGAATAACTTTTCTCAGCGCATAGAACAGATTCCAGATAAATTCATGTATTGCTAAAGCTATGCCTATGGGAATCGGTTTTTTGAAATTCTTGTTGATCGAGCCGAAGATGAATACGGGAATTACAAGCAGATCGCCGAGATGTTCGCCGAGGATCCAAAGGCTTTTTGTTGAAAAACGCTCACGCAGCTTGTCAACGTAAGTGTAGCTTGCGTATGTAGCGAACATTCCGGGAATACCGACAAAAATTTCCATTGAGCTTACATTCAGTACCTGTATATAATATGTGGACATATCTACAGACAGACCGAATCTTGAAAGCAGCGACGAGAGCGCCATCATCATAAGCGGCCGTGATTTAAACAGCGAAGACAACGCTTCTTTCTGGGTCGGCTTTTCGACCGACTGGAGAACTCTTTCTCTGTAAATAATAGCGAAATAAAGTCCGAAAAGGCTGGAAAAAAGTGCGGTAAAAACTCCGAATCCGGCAAAAAGTGATGTCATTTTAATGGGAATGATCTCGCGGTTTACCGCATCAATACCGAATTTAACAAGATATTCCGGCCATCTTTCTACAAGGCTGGAAATAAGGTTCGCCTGATTGATAAGCCTTGTTCTGTCAATACGGTCGGGTGTGATCGTTGATAAAATACCCGTCTTTGCTATACCGTACATACTGCCGTTCAGATTTTGCAGCATCTTCAGCACGAAAAACAACAATATTTTTGGCAGATACGCCGCAGGCGCTCCGGGAAAGATCAAAGGCATTGACCAGAATATCATGCCCATAACTGCGCCGGGTCCTGCGTATAAGACAAGATACGGCTTGAATTTGCCGAATCGGGTGTTAGTTCTGTCAACAAGCGAGGCGAGGAACAAATCGTTGATAATATCCCATACGCCTACTATGCCGCTGATGATCGTCTGCCAGCGGAACGCTATGACAAGAATATCGTTGGTAAAGTATTCCATTCGCGCGTCGATATTAAAAGACTGCGCTATATCGTAAAGGATATAGGCTCTCGTTTCACGGCTGCCTATATACCGTCTGTTTTTTTCCAGGCTTCGCACGGCCTTTTTTTCTTCTGATTCAGCAACTTCTGCTGTTTTGGTTTTTTCAGACATTAAACTGCACCTCCTGCGAACCTATTCATCGAGCTTAAGCACCGCCATGAACGCTTCCTGCGGAACTTCAACCGTACCGAAGTGACGCATACGCTTTTTGCCCTCTTTCTGCTTTTCAAGCAGCTTTTTCTTTCTTGTAATATCGCCGCCGTAGCACTTTGCGAGGACGTCCTTTCTCATCGCCTTAACCGTTTCACGGGCAATGATCTTGCCGCCGATCCCTATCTGAATCGGAATTTCAAACATCTGCCTCGGGATATTCTCTTTGAGCTTTTCGGCGATTCTGCGGGCTTTGCTGTAAGCTTTGTCGGAATGTATTATAAATGAAAGCGCGTCAATAGTGTCGCCGTTGAGCAGTACGTCAAGCTTGACAAGGTTTGAACGCTGGTACTCTGAAAACTCATAATCAAAAGAAGCGTAGCCTTTTGTTCTTGATTTGAGCACGTCAAAAAAGTCATAAATTATTTCATTGAGCGGCAGACTGTAGCTGATGTCAACTCTTTCAGGCGTGATATAATCCATCGTTTTGAATACGCCTCGTCTGTCCTGACACAGATCCATTATTGCACCGACGTATTCCTGCGGCGAATAAATATGGGCGTTTACAACAGGCTCTTCGCTGTAATCTATCAGCGCAGGGTCGGGATAATGAGTCGGATTGTCTATTTCAATAACGCTGCCGTCACGAAGATGTATTTTATAAATAACGCTCGGTATTGTTGTAACAAGATCGAGATTGTATTCTCTTTCAAGTCGTTCCTGAATAATTTCAAGATGAAGAAGTCCTAAAAATCCGCAGCGGAATCCGAATCCGAGAGCTCCCGAAGTTTCAGGCTCATAGGAAAGCGAAGCGTCGTTCAGGCTCAGCTTTTCAAGCGCTTCTCTGAGGTTTTCGTAGTCTGCGCCGTCAGCAGGATAAACTCCGCAGAAAACCATCGGGTTTACCTTTCTGTATCCGGGAAGCGGCTCAGCGGCAGGATTTGTTGCCAGCGTAACGGTATCGCCCACACGGGCGTCGCCTACCGTTTTGATGGATGCTGTGATATATCCAACCTCGCCTGCTGTCAGCTCTTTTGCAGGCTCCATGGATTTTGCACGCATATATCCGACCTCAACTACGGTGAATTCCGCGCCCGTCGCCATCATTCTCATAGTGTCGCCGGCTTTAATTTTGCCGTCCATTATTCTTACATAAACTATAACGCCCTTGTAGCTGTCATAAACAGAGTCAAAAACAAGCGCGCGAAGCGGTTTGCTGTCGTCGGCGTCGAGAGGAGCAGGTATTTCCGTTACTATTCTTTCAAGCACCTGGTCAACGTTTACGCCCGTTTTTGCCGAAATCCTCGGCGCTGACTCGCAGTCAAGTCCTATAACGTCCTCAACCTGCTTTGCAACCTCCTCGGGCTGAGCGGCAGGCAGGTCGATTTTGTTTATTACAGGCACTATCTCAAGGTCGTGGTCAAGCGCAAGATATGTATTTGCAAGCGTCTGAGCTTCTATGCCCTGAGTTGCGTCAATTATCAGCACAGCGCCTTCGCACGCAGCGAGCGAACGTGATACTTCATAGTTGAAGTCGACGTGGCCGGGAGTGTCTATAAGATTAAGAACGTAATCCTCGCCGTCCTGAGCATTGTAGTCAAGCTTTACGGCGTGAGCTTTTATCGTAATGCCCCTTTCACGCTCAAGATCCATATTGTCAAGAAGCTGATCTGTCATCTCACGCAGAGCTACCGAGTTTGTCAGCTCCAGCATTCTGTCCGCCAACGTGGATTTGCCGTGGTCTATATGAGCTATTATAGAGAAATTTCTGATGTTTTTCTTTTGTACCGCCAAAAAATCACCTCTGCTTATATACATTGCATTATATCATATATATTTAACATATTCAATAAAAAATTTGTTTCGGGCATCAATTTATAAATTGCAATATAAAATGTCCACAAAGTTAAGCGGGATTAATTAGTTGAATTAGCTGATGTGAGGACAAGCCGTTTAAGATTCTTCTCGGAT
>CADAMY010000054.1 GCA_902789095.1 Oscillospiraceae bacterium
ATTGACCCTGCTGTTTTGTATGATGACGGAAAGGCCTACTTATACTGGGGTCAGTTCAGTTCCTGCGGCGCAGAGCTGACCGACGATTTTACAAAAATCAAAGAAGATACCCTTGTATGCGGTCTTGTGACAGAAAGCGAGCACGGTTTTCACGAGGGCTCATCGTTAAGAAAAATAAACGGAAAGTATTATTATATTTTTGCAGATATTCACAGTGGAAAGCCAACCGCTCTCGGTTACGCCGTGTCCGATTCGCCGTTGGGCAAATATAAATATAAAGGTATAATAATAGATAATGACGGATGCGACCCTGAAACGTGGAACAATCACGGCAGTATAGAATGTTTTGATGGTCAATGGTATGTATTCTATCACCGAAGCACTAATAACAGCCGTTTTTTAAGACGAATGTGCGCAGAGCCGATTTATATTGATAAGGACGGCTGTATTATTCCGGCAGTGCCGACGTCGATCGGAATGGGAAAACCGTTTAAACCGGGAGAGCGTCTGTACGGATATCAAACCTGCGGCGTTTCGGGTACAGCTTTTATTTTCTATAATAAGCTGATAGTGAAAAAAGGAAGGGCAAAAGCAGTTTACCGCTATGTTGATACCGCATATAAATATTCATCTGTTGATTTTGAGGGAACAGGGTGCGTTTCCTTTAGTTTTGATATTGATTCTGACGGTACGCTCAATATTTATGTGCAGGCCAAAACTGATGCAGAGATAGACTGCTTTATAATAAAATAAAAATTTAAGAGCATTAGCTTTTATGCTGACGGAATATGGTCAGGTTAATCATTGTACGATTGTATTGATTATAGTGCTGATAAAAAGGCTGCTTGCCGCAATTACTGCCGCAAACAGCCTGATTTTTTATTGTTTTTCAGTTAGCTTGTTTTCTGTTTCGATTTCCCAGAGTTCATCAATACTTTTAAAGTTATCAGGGAACCGGAACACAGACGTTTTATGATATGTAACTTTTTTTACATTGTTGCCCTCGTCAATTTCAGCATTTATTCTGTTCCAGACAACAATACGATATGTTAATGCGCTGAAATCTTTTGTTCCGCCGTCTTTATATGTTCCATGCGGTATCGGAATGAACAAAATCAAAAGAATAATTACGGTCACTGCAATTTTAATCATCAGCTTTTTCATTGCAATGTCTCCTGTAAAAAAAGTCAATCCGTTTTTTTATTCTGCGTTTCTCTTTGTATTGAGTTCATTGAGCATACGTGTATGTTCAGCATCGGGAAGCGCATATTTGAGCGTCGGGATAGCCGCAAGCACCATGCCGATTGCAGGTGGAATTGAAATGAGGAAGAACATTGCAAGAGCAAATTTACCGTCGTTATAAGTTTTAAAATCTGCTCCGTTTACAAGAGCATTGTTAAGAAGAGCTACGTTCTTGTCAGAGAAGCCTACGATAGCGTAAACGGCGCCAGAAATAAGCGAAGCAATACCTGCCGAAAGCTTGGTGATAAAGCTCTGACCTGAAAAGAATACGCCGTCAGGACGGATGCCGTTGTTGTATTCTTCATAGTCTACGCAGTCGGCGATCATAACGCTCTGAAGTACGTTGAGCGAGCCCATTGATGCGCCTGCCATGAAGAACAGTATCGCCATAAGTATCATACCCGGCCAGTTGAGAACGTTGCCTTTGAAAAGAAGGAAGACAACAAAAATCAGAGCAAAGGGAATTGCGCCGATAAGCGTAAAGAAGTTGTAAAGCTTTTTCTTTTCAATCTTTGTTATAAGCTTCGGCACGCAAAGCGGGAAGGCGATCATACCGCCGAAAAGTCCGATTACAAGAATAATTACCTGAAGTACGAGCGTAACGTTGAGCTGATCGTTTACAAACATTGTTCCGCCGATATTATTATTGAAGAAATAGTACATTACAAGTGTCATTGCAACAATGCCGAGAAGCTGGATCGGGCTTCTGAGAATGCCGGAAATAAGGATCTGGCGGAAAGGCTTGTTGCCGAACATGATCTTGAAGTTTTCTTTGATCGTGTATGTTTTTTCACTCTGAGGAGCAACCTTTTCTTTAACGGAGAATCCGGCAAACTGGAAGAGAATTGAAGCAAATACAGTCATTACAACTGCAAGAGTGATGTATGCCGCACGAAGCGAGTGAGCTTCGTCCATACCCTGAGCTTTCCACATTCCCTGGAATGCGGGAGCTATCATAGTGAACATCGTACCGATCATACCGACGTTCGCAACTGCACGGGCAAGGGAAAGAACCTTTGCTCTGTCGTTCTGATCTTCTGTCATAAGGCTTGTAACGCCCCAAAGCGGAATGTCGCCGATAGTGTAAGTCATACCCCAAAGGATATATGAAATTGCCGCCCAGGCTATGATAAGAGCTGCTTTGCCGCCTGTTTTCTTTTCAAAACCTACATCATTCTGGAATTCCTGAAGCACAGTAGTTGCAAGTGTTGTGTCTTTGACGGGGGCTTTGTCAGTCTCTGTGTAAATCATTACCTTTGTTTTTATGATGTTGCCTTTGGCATCTTTTGCAACTTTGCCGTCAGCGCCTTTGCTTAGTTCCCATGTTCCGTCAGCCGGAATAAACAGATATTTTACGCCGTCATATTCAACTTCTTTTGTGAGGTCGCTTTCTGCATACTCAACGTATTTTTCAGTATCCTGAAGCTGAACTTCATGATAATTATTAGGCTCGGCATACATACTGTTTATAAATGGCAGGATAGTGGTAACCAGAACCACTGCGGGTACAAACAGCAGGTAAGGCTTGCATTTGCCCCACTTTGTTCTCGTTTTGTCAACAATAGTGCCCATCATCGGGTCGTTTATCGCATCCCATACACGCGCCAGCGCAAAAATAAGTGAGCAGGCGATTGCCGGAAGGAAAATAACGCTCTGGAAATAGAATGCGAGACCTGTGGCAATAATGTTGTAAATAATGTTCTGACCTGCAAGACCGGTAAGATAACCCACAAGTTCTTTCTTAGTGTAGGTTGCCACACCGTTATGCGTGGTTGTCTTGGATTTGCCCATAAATGTTTCCTCGTTTCTTGATTATTTTTTGACAAATTACTTGACATTAAATATTATATATTAAAAAATATGATTAGTCAAATATATTTTTAAAACGTTAAATTGTGCATTTCGACTAAATACGCAGGCTGTATTAAAAGCTTTTACGTTTAATTATTTAATCAGCCGAATTTGATTTAAGATAATTGTTTTTAAAGAAATTTGTCTTATTGACAATAAAAAGTATTTTTGGTATAGTAAATTCAAAAGAGGTGTTGATATGAACGAAACTATCAAAAGCATTATGTCTCGTCAGACTGTAAGGCAGTATAAAAACGAGCAGATAAAAGATGACGAGCTTGAAATTATCAAAAAGGCGGCAATTGCGGCTCCGAGCGCAAGAAATATGCAGCCGTGCCATATCAGATTCATTCAGAATAAAGAATATCTTGACGGTATGAATACAGATTTCAAAGAGGTAGTCGGTTACGATACTCCCGCATATACTCGCTGGGATGTGAATCCCGTTTATCAGACAGCTCCGACGCTTGCGCTTATTTTTGCCGACGGCGAGCATTTTATGGACGCAGGCATTATGGTTGAAAATATTGCGATAGCTGCTCAGGGAATCGGGCTCGGTACTTGTATTATAGGCAGTATCGGCGCACTTTTTGAGGATGGAAGAGCAAAAAAATGGAAAACTCTTTTTGATATTCCGCAAAGTTTTAAGTTTCAGATTGCCGTTGCGATAGGCTATCCCGATGAAAAACCTGAGCCCAAGCCGAGATTCAGAGACAGAATAAAAGTTATAAAGTGATGTGATAATATGAAAAAGGCAGTGATTATCCCTGATTCATTCAAAGGAACTGTACCGTCAGAAAAAATATGTGAAATTATCAGCGATAAAATACATATGTTTTTTCCTGCCTGTGAGACGGTAAGCATTCCCGTAGCAGACGGAGGAGAGGGCAGCGTAGACTGTTTTCTCAACGCCGTCGGGGGAGAGAAAAAATACAAGGAAGTTACAGGTCCGTTCGGTGAAAAAGTGGATGCGTTTTACGGAATACTGAACGACGGTAAAACTGCCGTTATAGAAATGGCGGCCTGCGCAGGTCTGCCGCTGGCGGCGGACAGACTTGACCCCGAAAAAACGACGACATACGGCGCAGGCGAGCTGATTCTTGATGCGGCTGAAAGCGGATGCACAAAGATAATTATGTGTCTTGGCGGCTCATGCACCAATGATCTCGGATGCGGTATGGCGGCGGCAGTCGGAGTAAAATTCTTTAATGAAAAAGGCGAAAGCTTTGTGCCGACAGGCGGAACGCTTTGCGATATTAAAAGTGTTGATATTTCATCAAAATCAGATAAGCTCAGCGTTATTGAGTTTGTCACGATGTGCGATATAGATAATCCTCTTTACGGCGAATCAGGCGCGGCGTACGTCTTCGCTCCTCAGAAAGGTGCGGACGCCGAAGCTGTAAAAAGGCTTGATTCTGGGCTCAGAAGCGCCGCAGAAGTGATTGATAAAGCTGTCGGCAGACAGATCGATTTCATTCCCGGCTCAGGAGCCGCAGGCGGAATGGGCGCAGGAATGGTTGCGTTCTTTGATTCCGTTCTTCAGATGGGTATTGACACCGTGCTTGATACGGTCGGATTTTCTTCTGTTATCAGCGATGCGGACTGCATTTTTACAGGCGAGGGCAAAATGGATTCGCAGTCGCTTCGGGGAAAAGTCGTAATCGGCGTAGCTAAACAGGCGAAGAAACAGAATGTACCTGTAATCGTCATAGCAGGGGATTATGACAAAGAGCTTGACTCAGCTTATGAAAACGGTGTAAGCGCAGTTTTCAGCACAAACAGAGTTGCAAAGCCTTTTTCTGAAATAAAAAAAGACAGCGCAGAAAATCTCGCGCTGACTGCGGAAAATATTATCAGACTGATTTATTCGTTGAAATAATACTTTTAAATTACAAAACCTCAGCAATGTGATTTACAAAGCTGAGGTTTATTTATATAGTTTTATTATTATTTGCCGGCTTTTCTCTGTTCGTCAAGGATCGCTTTGACTTTGATCGGAAGACCGAAGAGGTTGATGAATCCTGCGGAATCCTTCTGATTGTATACTTCGTCAGCGTCAAACGTTGCAAAATCTTCGCTGTAAAGTGAGTAAGGTGAAGTAACGCCGGCATTTATCATGTTGCCTTTGTAGAGCTTTAATTTAACGTCGCCGGTAACGGTTTCCTGAGTCTTGTCAACAAAAGCGGAAAGAGCTTCCCTGAGAGGAGTGAACCACTGACCGTAGTATACAACTTCTGCAAACTTCTGAGCCACGAGCATCTTGTAGTGCATTGTTTCTCTGTCAAGGCAGATAGTTTCAAGTACGTCATGAGCTTTGTAGAGGATAGAGCCTGCGGGATTTTCATAAACGCCTCTTGATTTCATACCAACAAGACGGTTCTCAACTATGTCTGCAAGACCGATGCCGTTTTTGCCGCCGATTTCATTAAGAAGAGTGATCATTTCAACACCGCTCATCTTTTTGCCGTCAACAGCAACGGGAATACCTTTTTCAAAGCTTATAGTAACGTATGTAGCCTCGTCGGGAGCCTGTTCGGGTGAAACGCCCATTTCAAGGAATCCGGGCTTGTTATACTGAGGCTCATTTGCGGGATCTTCAAGGTCAAGTCCTTCATGTGAAAGATGCCAGAGGTTCTTATCCTTTGAATAGTTTGTTTCACGGTTGATTTTAAGAGGAATGTTTCTTGCCTCTGCATATTCGATTTCTTCTTCACGGGATTTGATATCCCAAATTCTCCAGGGAGCGATGATTTCCATATCGGGAGCGAATGCCTTGATAGCAAGCTCAAAACGAACCTGATCGTTGCCCTTGCCGGTACAGCCGTGGCAGATAGCGTCTGCGCCTTCGGCTTTAGCTATTTCAACGAGTCTCTTGGCTATAATCGGACGTGCAAATGCCGTACCGAGAAGATACTCTTTTTCATAAACTGCGCCGGCTTTAAGTGAGGGGAATACAAAGTCGTTTACAAATACGTCTTTGAGGTCCTCAATGTAGAGCTTTGAAGCGCCTGTTTTTATAGCCTTTTCCTCAAGACCGTCAAGCTCGGTGCCCTGACCTACGTCGCCGGATACTGCGATAACTTCGCAGTTGTTGTAGTTTTCTTTGAGCCACGGTATAATTATTGATGTATCAAGTCCGCCGGAATAGGCGAGAACAACTTTTTTGATTTCTTTCATGATTATGTCCTCCAAGTAAATATTCATTCATTACACTTATTATACACCAAAATGAATATTATGCAAGTGTTTTTTGAATATTTATTCATTTTTATTAAATATTTATAAGTTTATGCGGATAAACGGCAGCATTTTATGCAAAATAATTAAACCTGCCAGAATCCGACCTTTTTCATTACCTTGCGGAGCGTTTTCCTTGCGGCGTATGACGCTCTTTCGCTGCCTGTTCTGGCGCAGGATTCAAGGTAAGCTTTGTCATTTATCAGATGATTGAATTCATTCTGAATAGGCTCAAGGCATTCAACTGCAGCTTCTGCAACCGCCGCTTTAAAATCACCGTAGCCCTTGCTGTCAAAGTCCTTCTCGATCTGCTCAAAGCTGAGTCCCGTGCAGGCAGAGTAGATAGACATAAGGTTTGTGATTCCGGGTTTATCGTCAGAAGCGTAAACTCTTGCCTCTGAGTCGGTAACGGCGGATTTGAATTTTTTGACTATATCGTCAGGTTTATCAAGCATGCTGACCGACGCTTTCGGGTTGACATCGGATTTTGACATCTTTTTTGTAGGATCCTGTAAAGACATTATTCTCGTGCCGACTTTACCGAAAAACGGCTCGGGGACTTTAAAAGTCGGAGTATAAACCTGATTGAAGCGGTCTGCGATGTTTCTTGCAAGTTCAAGATGCTGTTTCTGGTCTGCGCCGATTGGCACATAGTCAGCCTGATAAAGCAGAATGTCAGCCGCCATCAAAACAGGGTAGTCAAAAAGACCTACGTTGATATTGTCAGCATGTTTCTGCGATTTTTCTTTGAACTGGGTCATTCTTGACGCTTCGCCGAACTGAGTGTAGCAGTTGAGGATCCATGAAAGCTGGGAATGCTCGGGAACGTGACTCTGAACAAATACGACGTTCTTTTCAGGGTCAAGACCTATTGCAAGCAGCAGAGCATACATTTCAAGGGACTGCTTTCTGAGCTTTGCGGGCTCCTGCCTTACCGTAATTGCGTGAAGGTCGGCTATGGCGTAGTAGCAGTCATAGTCCTCACTCATATATTTCCAGTTTTTCAGCGCGCCGAGATAGTTGCCGATAGTCGGCACAGACGTCGGCTGAATACAGCTTAATACAATTTTTTTGTTTTCATTTTCCATCAGAACACCTCAAAAAAATAATATGTGTTGATTATATCACATAAAAATCTGATTGTAAACCTTATAAATGTATGATATTATTAAATAAAGTTAATTTTGTGAGATGATTATATGAAAAATTTTGACGCAGTATTATTTGATTTTGACGGTACGGTTGCAGATACCGGCAAAGGAGTATTCCGAAGCATTAGTTATGCGATTGAAAAAAGCGGTTTGCCTCCTTTGAGCGAAGAGAGCCTTCGTACTTTTATCGGGCCTCCGCTTCACGACAGTTTCCGCAGGGAATGTCATATTAATGATGAAGAACTGATAGAAACTCTTGTCAGTCATTACAGAGAAGCATATTCTGCCGGCGGGATTTTTGAATTTGATATATACGAGGGTATGGAGCAGTTGTTTTCAGACCTGCACGACGCAGGTGTTAAAATCGGAGTTGCAAGCTCAAAACCGATAAACTTTATTAATATAATTCTTGAAAAGACAGGGCTTGACGAATTTTTTGACACGGCGGCAGGGAGCGATCCGAGATACGCCGATTCTGATAAAACTACGATAGTGCGATCGTGCATATCTTCTTTCAGCCTGCCTGAAGGCTCAAGGTATCTTATGGTCGGCGACAGATGCTTTGATATCATAGGAGCTCATAATGCAGGCATACCTTGTGCCGCCGTACTTTTCGGGTACGGAAGCAGACAGGAATTTGAAGAAAATAATGCTGATTATATAGTCGCAAACGCTGATGAGCTCAGACGGGTGATATTGGGATAAATGTGCATTTTTGCGCTTCCGATTGACTTGCAGTATATAATATGTTAATATTAAATCAGCAAAATAATCTGCGAAATTTTAAGTAATGGGAGATGATATTTATGAAGAAGCTATTATCTTTGATTCTGTCTTTGGTGATGATATTCTGCATTTCAGTTCCCGGCGCAGAAACACTGAGTGCGTCGGCAGTCAGTATTGATGAGTCTGAAACTGTTTACCCTTCATTTACATCGAAGATCGGCAACCCGGAAGAAGCGCTTCAGGAATACGTCTCTGATGTTCAGCAGTTTACTGATTATATCGTTCCTCATATAAAGAACTGCGAGACGCAGGTCGACGTACGCTCATATCAGATCGCGTATTCAAGCGCGGCTCTCAAAGCCATAAGTAATTATATTTACTATTATCTTGTTGAGCTGTATCACGTTGCTTCTGTCGGGGTAAGCATTTCGAGCGGCAAGATTTATCATCTGACTTTTTCGTATAAGCTCAGCGCTGAGGAATACGGCAGAAATTTTGAAAAAATTGAGACTGTTTGCGCCAAGCTTCTTGAAGGGCTTGATTCTTCAACACTTTCAGATAAAGACAAAGCCCTTCTGATTCACGACAGGCTTGCACAGTATTGCGAGTATGACTATGAAAATTATCTCAACGGAACACCGGGGGAATACAGTTCAAGTATTTACGGCGCCCTTGCAGAAGGTTACGCTGTCTGCTCCGGTTATGCGAGAAGCTATATGTATCTTCTTCGTCAGGTCGGCATAAAAAGCTACGTTACAAGCTCTGATACACTTTCTCACGAGTGGAATATTGTTTACCTTGACGGAGTAAAATATCATGTTGACGTAACGTGGGACGACCCTGTCAGAGATATTTACGGCAGGGTGAATCACGATAGTTTTCTGCGTTCAACCCAGGGGATAAGCACGGATCACATTGCGTCGGATTATGATACTTCGCCTGTTGATACGACTTATGACAGCGAATACTGGCAGAGCTCATATACGGGCTTTCAGCTAGTCAACGGAGAAATCTTTTTCTTCAATTCATCATCAAAAACGCTTTGCAAGGTAACGGATTCAGGCGTTCAGGAGCTTGCTTCGCTGCCTTATAAATGGTATCTGCCCAGCGGCGGTTACTATTCAAAAAGCTATGTAACTCTTGCGGGCGACGGAGAAAATCTGTTTTTCTCAACTCCGAAAGCCATTTACCGTTATGACACGGCGACAGATACTTATGAAGAATATTATGCGCCCGAACTGCAGAACGGATTCAATATTTACGGATTCAAAATCAAGGACGGATACTTTTGCCTTGATATAAATAATTCTCAAAGCATCACTTCGCAGGACAGAGCGAATTACTCGCTTATGTACTATTACAGAAAAACAAAAATAACATTTAATGCAGAGTATAACGGCGGCGAAGCTTTGTTTTCACCAACTGTAAGAGACTATAATCCGGGTGACTCGATCGCCCTGACTTTTGAAGCGCAGAAAACGGGCTGGACTTTTGCAGGCTGGAGCCAGGATCCTGACAGTACTGACGTTTGTTATACTTATAACGTGGGTACAGAAGATGTAACCTTTTACGCTATTTATTATATCACGTATTATGAGCGTTATATTGATATTGATGGTATGTCGGAGACGCCTCATAAGTATTATAATGAGAAAAGCTTTGATCGGACGATAAATCTTCCTGAATTAAAAGGCATTGAAGGCTGGCAATCTGTAGGTTGGTGCCAAAATTATTTATTTGGCAGCAATGTTTATAACGATACGTATCAACTTACCGGCACAGTTCTGTTTTATGCATTGTATAAGCAGAGTGTAAATATACGCTGGCATGCTGATGGAGCAACAAATATTCCGGATGACAGAGTTTGTGATCGTTACTATTTCGCTTCGTCAAAGTATTATAATGAAACTGTTCAGATACCTGAAGTTACGCCTGTAAAGCCGGGATATGAATTCAAGGGCTGGAGCGATAATCCGGGCAGCAGTATTGTAAAATATAGTGTAAGCGATACGTTTGAAGCTTCAGAGAATAAAGATTTGTATGCTGTGTTTGAGCCTGAAGGATTCAATGTGTATTTTAACGCTCAACCTGGTGTGTGCAGCACGGATTCATATTTATTGTACACAGGTCAGAGCTTCGGCAAGCTTCCCGTACCTGTAAGGGACGGTTACATATTTGCAGGATGGTATACCGAGTCAGGCGACAGCATCACTTCAGAAACTGTTTTCAATTACTGCAGGGATATTACGCTGTACGCTAAATGGAACGAGGCGCTGAAAATCGATCCCGAATCAGGGATAAACAGCGACAGCAGTTTTCTTTATTTCGAGAGCGCTGAACAGCTTAAAAATCTCGATATTTCATCATTGTTCCTCAATGAAATTGTTGAAGTTGAATCAAACGGCGAAGGAAACGATTCAACAGGCGCAATAGTTACGCTGAAAAATGATGCCGGCGAGATTCAGGATACGAGGACGATCGTTCTTCGTGGTGACGTTAACGGAGATATGTGTGTTGACGCCCGTGACAGCGTGATAGTAAACTGCATAATCGAAGGAATGCTGACTCCGCACGCAGCCGTATTAAAAGCTGCCGATACCAACACCGACGGGATAGTGAACGTTGAAGACGCAAATAATCTTGTAAACAAAGGCCTTTTTAAAAACTGAAATGAGATGAAAAAAACGGCTGCTTTCGGGCAGCCGGTCAGTTTGTCTAAAATCTTTTTTGACAAACTGTGAGACTTCGAGAAAGCATGCAAGAAGCCGCATTTTCGACCCGAAGCTGTATAAAGATACTGCGAGAGGGAGAAAAGGCGGCTAATTTGCAATATATTTTATAATTAAACCATTCTTAAATTAGAATAATCATTGTCAAACTCCAGCTTATCATCATAGTAGTTATTGTGATTATAAATATAATTAATATGTCTTTAGACGGTAATCCGATACTGTTTTTTATGCCTTCCAGAAATTTTGTAGTTAACACCAGACAATGGTATTATTGACAGCGACAGTGAAGATGAGAATGAACACCAGAAAGAAAAGAAATACAGAAGGAGTATTTATGAGTATGAAAAGAGCCAACCAAGATGGCTGGCTCTTTACAGCTAAAATAATATTTTAATGTAGAGAATTAAGAAGCAGTTCTACCAAACCTTTTAAATCAACAAAAGTACTTTTGATGAACATATCGTAAAAGAGATCTGTTTCGCCAAGTAATAATGTACTAATTGCTGATATAGGGTACATTAATAATGTTAATACGATTGTGCTTGGTATAGACAAAATGGTAGCGTCCCGAATTTTGTGTAAAGTCCAGATGAAGGTATAAAACAGGGCGAAAAATATGTTTCAGGGAGGGCGGCTCGACCGGCCTTCCTTATCAA
>CADAMY010000055.1 GCA_902789095.1 Oscillospiraceae bacterium
CTTTGACTTATAGCGAAATTTATATTATAATGTATTTATGTATTGATACGGAGGTTTTGCTATGAGTAAATATACTATCGGTGTTGACTTCGGGACTGAGTCCGGCAGAGCGGCAGTAGTTGACGTTTCTGACGGAAGGGAGCTTGCGGACAGCACCTTTTTTTATCCGCACGGAGTAATGGACGAAGAGCTCCCTGACGGAACGAAACTCGGCTTTGACTGGGCTCTCCAGTATCCTGAGGATTATCTTCAGGTGTTTTACAACACTATCCCCGACGTTATGAAAGCGAGCGGAGTGTCGCCTGACGATATTATAGGTATCGGCGTTGATTTTACCGCCTGTACCGTAATGCCCGTCAAAAAGGACGGAACTCCTCTTTGCATGATGAAGGAATTTGAACATGAGCCGAACGCTTATGTTAAGCTTTGGAAGCATCATGCCGCTCAGGATAAAGCAAACCTTATCAACGAAAAAGCCGCTGAAATGGGCGAGAGCTGGATCGAGCGCTACGGCGGCAAGGTCTCAAGCGAATGGGAACTGCCAAAAGCCTGGCAGATACTTGACGAAGCTCCTCACGTTTATGATGCGGCGGATTATATAGTAGAAGCGGCTGACTGGGTAGTATGGCAGCTTTGCGGAGTCCTCGGCAAAAACACCTGCTGCGCAGGATATAAAGGATTGTGGCATTATAAAGAAGGTTATCCGTCAAAGGAATTCCTTAAAGCTCTTGATCCGAGGCTTGAAAATTTTGTTGAGGATAAACTTGATTATCCGATTTCCCAGCTTTGCGACAGAGTCGGCGGACTTACGGCAGATATGGCGCAGAAGCTCGGACTAAATGAAGGCACGACGGTTACGACGGCTATTATTGACGCTCACGTTGCAGTGCCTGCGTCTAAAATCACGAAGCCCAACGTGCTTCTCGCTATAATGGGAACTTCAACGTGTCATATACTCGTTTCGGAAGAGGAGCATAAAGTTCCCGGAATATGCGGCGTTGTTGCAGGCGGAGTTTATCCCGGTCTTTACGCTTATGAAGCCGGTCAGGCGTGCGTAGGCGACCATTTCTCCTGGTTTGTCAAAAACTGCGTACCGGCTGAATATGTTAAAGACGCCGAGAGCAAAGGCATGAATATACATAAATACCTGCGTGAAAAGGTGCAGGATCAGAAACCGGGCGAGAGCGGACTCATAGCTCTTGACTGGTGGAACGGCAACAGAAGTATTCTCGTTGACGGCGACCTTACCGGTATGATGCTCGGCATGACGCTTCAGACAAAGCCTGAGGAAATGTACCGCGCTCTTATAGAGGCAACAGCTTACGGTACGAGAAAGATAGTCGAAACTTATCAGGCAAACGGCGTTAAGGTTGATGAGATAATCGCTTCGGGCGGAATCAGCCAGAAAGACCCGATGACGATGCAGATTTATGCAGACATTCTTAATAAACCCATAAAAATCGCAGGCACGACTCAGTGCGGAGCGCTCGGAAGCGCTATTTATGCGGCTGTTGCGGCAGGCAGTGAAAACGGCGGATATGACGATATCTTCACAGCTTCCGGGGCAATGGGTAAGCTCAAAGATACGGTATATACTCCGATTAAAGAGAATGCCGAAATTTATGATAAGCTTTATGAAGAGTACAATATTCTTCACGATTACTTCGGCACAGGAGTAAACGACGTTATGAAACGACTTAAAAATATCAAAAAGAGTGTTAAATAAATCGGAAGGAATAACTATGGATTTAGAAAAGAATTTAAAAAAACTCAGAATCATCACTCTGATTGAAAGCGCGGTAATTCTTATTGCGGTCATATTCGTTCTTTTTTCAGGCGTACTTCAGACTACGGGCGAGACGCTTCTCACTCAGAGCAAATCCGACAACGGCAGATATACTATCAGCATTTACGAAGTCGGCAAGCCCAGCATTATCCGCAAAAACACCGTAAAAGCATATTACAGCGACGCTGACCACCGCGAGGGCACGGCGGTATTTACCGCCGAGGTCGATAACGGTATGGCTGTCCTTACAGGCTCAAACTATGAGCTTAAATGGGAAGGGGACACGGCTGTGCTGTACCTTGTAGGCAACAAGCAGACCGGTACCGAATACAAGATAAATTTTGATACTGTTAAAAATCCTTGACAAAATAATACCGTTATGATATTATTAGTGAGGATACAAAAAACGGCCTGCTCCCCATGAGCAGGCTTTTTTATGCGCTGAATCCCATTTATTTAAGCTTTAAGGAGCGTTTAAAATGTATGATGTAATAATTGTCGGAGCGGGCCCCGGAGGAATTTTTTCGGCTTACGAGCTTGTGAAGTCCGGCAAAAACCTGAGAATTGCCGTTTTTGAGCTTGGTGAACCGCTTGAAAACAGAAGATGTCCTATCAGCGAGAAAAAGGTTAAATCCTGCATAAAATGCAAGACCTGCGCTATTATGAGCGGTTTTGGCGGAGCGGGAGCTTTTTCCGACGGCAAATACAATATAACAAATCAGTTCGGCGGCACTCTTTATAAATACGTCGGCAAGCAGGAAGCTCTTGATCTTATGAAATACGTTGACAGCATCAACTTGGCCTACGGCGGCGAAGGCACAAAGCTTTACTCAACGGCAAACACTTCAATCAAGAAAAAATGCCTTGAAAACGGGCTTCATCTGCTTGATGCGCAGGTGCGCCATCTCGGAACGGATATAAACTACGTCGTTCTCGGCAATCTTTATAATGATCTTAAAGATAAAGTCGATTTTTATTTCAAAACGGCCGTCACTTCCGTTGAAAGACATCCCGACAGCTATACGGTGCGCACGGCAAAAGGTGACTACACCTGCAAAAACTGCATAATTTCAGTCGGCAGAAGCGGAAGCAAATGGATGGAAACGGTCTGTGAGGATATGAAAATCCCGACTAAATCAAACCGTGTCGACATCGGCGTTCGAGTAGAATTGCCTGCGGCTGTTTTTTCTCATCTTACAGATGAACTTTATGAGAGCAAGATCGTTTACAGAACTGAAAAATTTGAGGATCTTGTGCGCACGTTCTGTATGAATCCAAACGGCGTTGTCGTAAACGAAAACACAAACGGCATTGTTACCGTAAACGGACACAGCTATGAGGACAAGAGCAAGCATACCGAAAACACGAACTTCGCTCTGCTCGTCAGCAAGCATTTTTCGGAGCCTTTTAAAGACAGCAACGGCTACGGTGAGAGCATTGCGAGACTTTCAAATATGCTCGGCGGCGGAGTTATAGTCCAGCGCTTCGGCGACCTTGTAAGAGGAAGAAGAAGCACTCCTTCAAGAATTGAAGAAAACTACGTCACCCCGACACTTTCTGCAACTCCTGGCGACCTGAGCCTTGTTATACCCAAGAGGATACTTGACGGCATAATCGAAATGATTTATGCTCTTGATAAAGTTGCTCCGGGTACAGCTAATGACGACACGCTGCTTTACGGCGTTGAGGTCAAGTTCTATAATATGGAAGTTGAAATCGGCGATGAGCTCAGAACGGTTTATCCCGGCTTTTATGTAATCGGCGACTGCTCCGGCGTTACGCATTCGCTTTCCCATGCGTCTGCAAGCGGAGTTCAGGTTGCAAGAAATATTATAAACGGACTCGAAGAATCTGAAAATTGAAAGG
The DNA here is from genome assembly GCA_902789095.1 of Oscillospiraceae bacterium. Taxonomy (GTDB): domain Bacteria; phylum Bacillota; class Clostridia; order Oscillospirales; family Acutalibacteraceae; genus CAG-488. The sequence continues at coordinate 3,653 of CADAMY010000055.1, forward strand.
ATGTAAAAAATGAAAAGTTTAATCGATGAAATTATCAGCGGTCTTAGCGATGCGGCAAAGGCAAAGGTTGAAGAAGCGGTAAAAGACGCAATCGAAGAGAGAGTAAAAAAAGAGATCAAAAAGCTCAGAAGAAGAATGATCCGCCGTGTGATTATCACAGGCGCAGTAGTAGCCTGCGGATATATCGCCTACACAAGATCGGACGACATCAAAAGACTCGTTTCTGAAAAAGTTCAGGCGCTTCCCGAAGCACTCCCGATTGTTATAGTAAAAAAATAAAAGCCCCTTTAAAAAGGAGCAGTGTGTGAGCACTCTGTGAAAACAGGGTGCTTATTTCATATATTCGTTGAATTTTTCAATATCAACTTCGCCCGACGCCACCGTTGAATCGACCCATAATTTGAGCGAATCTATCGTGCCGGAAATTTTTTCAAGCTGTTTCTGAATGCCTATGAAGTCGCGAAGCTCGTCATCGTCGTCAAATTTTCCGTCGGAAGTGATTTCAATAAGGCGGTTCTTCTGGCTGTTGAGCTTGTTGAGCGTAGCGAGCATTTCAAGAACTATTTCGCTTATCGTCTTTTCTTTTATTTCGGGCATATTTGTTTCTTTGCCTATTGCGCATTCGTGGGTGCAGTACCAGTTGCAGAGATTCGGCTTTCTGTAAACGTTCTGCATCGCCACAACTTCTTCGGGCGTGATGTGATATTTTTCGTTCTCTATTTTTTCAAGACGGCTTTCGGTTATGAATCCGAGCTTTTCACTCGCTTCGCTTCTTGTATAGCCGCAGTCGGTCCTGCACTTCTTGTAAATGTTTTCTTCAGCCATATTGACCCTCCTGACAGCATCATTATAACACAAAAAGCGTTAAATTCAACCGTATTTGCTCTTTTTGTCAAATTGAAGCACCCTTTTTCGCTGTTTGTGTTATTTATAAGTGCGCCGTACTCTGTTATAGTATTAACAAGCAATACGGAGTAACACCGGTTGCGCAAAACCATATAATTCAGCGGAAAGGAGAAAGAATTATGGTAGTAGGATTTGTTACAGCAGGAATATTGATTTTGGCGATTGCAGGTTTTGTTTATCTTTGTATAAACAATAAGGGCAATAAAACGGCGAATTATATCGCAATAGCGCTGCTCCTGCTTGCGCTCGTGAGCGTGCCGGGCAGTTTTCATTCGGTAAATACCGGCGAAATTGCGGTCGTTAAGCAGTTCGGTAAAATCGTCGACGTAAGAGAAGCAGGTCTGAAATTTGACTGGTGGTTTTTAAGAAAATATCAGATCTATGACAAAAAAGTTCAGAACGTAGAAATCGAGACCATGTCTTATTCTTCCGATGCTCAGACTATGGATATCGCTCTTACCATGCAGTACACGATAATGGCTGACAAGGTTGAGGACATCGCCACAAAATACGGCAACCTCGAAACGCTTGAGTCAAGGCTTCAGAGCGTTGCTATAGCGAGAACGAAAGCGGTCATGTCCAAAAACAAAGCTATGGATATCATCGCCAACCGCGCGGCGCTTTCAGTTGACGTTGAAAAAGACATCAAGAGCGCCATTGACGAAGAATACTATGTAAACATTACGACGGTCGTGCTTACAAACATAGATTTTTCAGACGCATTTGAAAAAGCGGTTGAAGATAAAATGATAGCCGAGCAGAACAAACTCAAAGCGGATTACACGAACGACACGAAAGTCGCAACGGCAGAAGCGAATGCAAAAGCGGAAATAATTGAAGCAGAGGCTCACGCAAAAGCTAACAAAATAATTCAGGATTCGCTGACGGATAAAGTTCTTGAGTCAAAATTCTATGAAAAATGGGACGGAGTTCTGCCGAATGTAATGGGCGACAACGCCGTGATAACTGACATTACGGGCAAGACAAAAGATACAGACTGATCAAACGGATCGGGGCGGGATTTCCGCTCCGATTTTTTATGGATTTCGGCGAAATAATACGGAGCATATATTGTTTTTCTCTGAACACATGTATGCGCTTATTATGTTAATGCATATATTTTTACAAATATGATGGTAATATCGGAATCGCAGTAATCTCAGTATGTATAAATCAAACATTTTTTAATATAATTGTTGATCTTTTTTGTTGACAATTAATTATTTTTCTGATAAAATAAAATAGTATTATTATAAATGCTTCATCTGAAGGCAGAATACGGCATTGACTGTCGGGTCAGCGGCAGAGGCCGAAAAGCGTCCTTCGGGGGAAAAGGAGGTTATATAATGAAGAAAACAATCGTTAAATCATTGAGCGTACTGCTTGCTCTGGTGATTGTTGTTACTACGTTTTTCATTTTTGATCCGAGCATTTTAAGGATTAAACCCGATGCTTTTATCAACATTGAAAGCAACAGCAATTCATCTCTTGCTCCGCAGATTGCTTATGCGCCGGAGACTATCTGGCTTGCGCCGGGCGGCTCGGCGTTTCGTTACTTTGCAAACTTTAACCCTTCTACCGGTACGGTTTCCAACTCTACCGATACTTCGGGTACTGTATCGTTCAGCAACAGCGACGCCACCAGCGTCCGCATAGGCGTAAATAAAGTATATTATAAAAACGGCACTACCGATACCGAATTCAACGGCACACTTAAAATCGGCGGAGTGACTGTTTCAACTAAAGCTGGTAAAAGTGCAACTTCTTCTGATGATGTAACAAACTTTACCAACGTTAAAACCGGTACGAACTCAGCTTCAATAACAATGACAGAATCCAACAGTTCACTTGCGAGCGCAACTGAAGGCACCGTATATTTTATTGAATGGATAGTTCGCTACGTTATCGGCGGTACCGCTCACTTCACTTATATGTATACTGCCGTTTATAAGCCTTTGCTTAGTCAGGCGGGCGTTACATATTATAACTCGTATACCGGCGGTACTTTTACAAGCGATGTAAACCAGCAGGGTTATTCGTTCATCACAGGTGCGCACGCTTACGGCGGCGGCAACAGACGTTCTGCATTTACAAGCACTACCGTCAGCACTACTGCCAAGACTGCTCCGCTTATCAGCTTTGTAGGTTCTGCGCAGTCTGACAGTTATACTATTCCCGGCGGCGGAAGTATATGGAACAGCACCGATTATTTTCCGACGCAGAATAACGGCGGTGTATTAACAGGCTCTTATACCTACAGCTCAAATGAAAACGATTATGCCCATTTCACAATCTGGTCAAATTACGGTACTCCGTCAAACCCGAACCCAACAGGTACGTCGTACGGTTCATACGGCAGAGGCGCTTCATTTGACTATACTTTAGGTGTAACAACGGGTGTAGCTTACATCAGCGCAGATACTTCACGTTTCGCTAATTATAATCAGATACCCTATCTTTCTGCCGGATGGGCACAGTTCCATCACCATTGGGGCGGTAATGCAAACTGTATTGACCGTATCCAGGCTATTGAAACCTTTACAAGCAACGATAACTGGGCAACTAACGGCTCAGACGTTGAAGACTTTGTTAAAGGTAACGACGACAGAAACATTTCTGATCCTATCAACTGCTATGTTGACGCTTCGGATAATGATTCCGGCGACGACAGATCTATTGCCCGCGGCTTGTATGCTTTCAACGGCAACGTTCGCCCCGGTTTTGTTACGATCGGTTTCGGCTCAAGAAACGGATACAAAGCGATCTGGGGTGTTGAGACAGAATCAGAATATATCCTTACAACAGTAGGTCTTTATACTGCAACTGTTGATAAATCTTCACTCAGAGACAGTTACAGCAAAGCGCTTACTTCAAATATCGACCTTGTAAACTGTAATCTGACAAATCAGAATTATTCAAATTTCTATTCTCAGTTCAAAGATGCGGGCGAAAAGCTCTGCAACCCTAAGGACACTTCAACAAGCGCAAATTCAACCCTTGCAGGATACGTCAGAACGATGTCAGCAAATATTGCGGACAAAATGGACGCAGCGGTATATTTCTACGTTCCTGAAGTTATTTATCTTAATCCTAAAATTTCAGGCAGCAGTTACAGCTTCCAGTATTTTGCAGACAGAGCAAATGCCGACAACGGCACTCTGAATGCTCAGAGAGACAAGACGTCAGGCAACGTATATTTCCACAGCACCAAGGCGTCAAACGTATCTATCACGGCAAGCGGCTCGGCATGCACTATAAACATAGGCACGAGAACGTCATCCAACGGCACAATAAGCACAACCTGCACAGGCTCCACAACTTCATACAGTGACAAGCTTATAACTTGGACAGCAACGTTTACCGATAAAGCGACAGGCGTACAAAAAACTGCGTATGCGTATTCTTACATTTATGCTCCGATGACCAAGCCTGTAGGTGCAGCAAACCGCGTTCAAAATGAGCATGGTACTGATAACTATTTACAGGACGTTCTGTATACATTCGGTGTACACTCGTATACTGCGGGCGGCAATGCCGATCCGTATAACAAGCTTGCAACGGTATTTTCAAATCATGAAGCCAATCTCGGCTCTTTTAATGACAACGGCATTGACGGCAATCTGGTCAAAACCAGCGGTGCTTCAGTTAAGAGCTTTCAGTATAACAACAGGGTAGGCTCCAGCGGCGACGGTGAGGTCAAAGGCAGTGCAACCGCACCTGCAAGCGTGCTGAACGTCGATTCCAGCCGTTATACTAATTTTAATCAGATTCCGAACTTCTCAGTCGGCTGGCAGTGTACTGACGATGAAGATGACGGCGGAAACAGCTGGGATATCGCTTACGTTGACGTTGGCGGCGTAAGGCTTCATAACCTGGGCGGTGAAAACAAACGTCAGTTGGAAAACTACCCGCTGAATCCCACAAGCGCTGCGGGTTCGATAACAACGAGCACATCCTCACTCGCAATGCACAGCTATGCAAAATCTACCGATGGCAGCAGCTCTGGCGATGACGCCTGCGTATCGGACCTGTATATTAACGTCACGATCAATAACCGCAACAAATCAGCGCTTCGTGAAGCGTACGATTATGCTGTTAAAAATGCAGGACTATTGCAGCAGAGCTGGTTCACGGACGCAGCGTGGAACAATTACCTCACCTATGGTGAAGCAGTTGTCAGCTATCTTATGAATCCTGTAAGCACAGCTTCGCAGGCAGATATGGATAGAGCGGCAAAAAATCTTATCCTTCAGGTCAATAAGATGGTCGGCGCAGTGTCAGCCGAATCAGGATCTTCAACTTACACTTATAATCCGTATAACTATTTTGACTTTGATAAATGGGCAGTTTCTGCAACAGGTATTGCAAACGGACGTTATGACGAAATAAATACCGAAAGCAATTCTGTTACAATTACTTCAACAAAATTCTCCTCAGGTACTAATATCGATACTTATACAACTCCTTATGCGGACAGTTCGTCTGTATATAAAATGAATTTCACTCCGGGTCACACATACAGAGGCACGTATTCCGCAAAGAACGTCGGAACAGCGGCAGGCAAACCTTATCCGTTTGTTTTCGTAGCTCCGACAGAAGCAATGTTGTGGAGTGATATGGTAAGCGGCGGAAGCACATGGTGGGGCTTCCAGGCATCAGCGCTCAACCCCGGCGAGGAAAGGGACAATATTACGTTTACGTTTACCGTTCCCTCAGGCAGACCTTACGGCTCAATGAGATTCGGTATTGCCGGCAATGCGGTAGGCTCGTCAATTAAATTCTGGAATTTCACAATTACCGATATCACAGAAGATCCCGGCGCAGGCTCAGGCACCCGCTCCGATATTCTCAAAACAGGTACGGCAAGAGTTTACCACAGAGTTCTTACTCCAAAATCAACCTCAAGCAGGTTGTATTCTTACCCGCTTTATGCGGCGGTTTCATCCGATAGCGTTACACACGTTGAGCAGAAGACATATTACTACGGCGAAAACGTAACCGGCGGCTTCAACAACGTGCCGGGCTATACTCACTACGGATTGATTAAAAAGTGGGAATTTGATACAGATCAGTCGTGGTTTGAATGGACGGAGGGCGTTGACTCGCACCTGACGTTCAATACTGAAAGTATCACCACCAATTATGTCGCAGCTCCGCGTATTGACATCACCTGTGTTTATAAAGTAATCCCTGAGGTTACATACGATAATCTGTTTGATTTTGACAAATGGGTTACAACATTCCCGTCCTTTAACGGCGGCAGCGAATCAAGCAATGTAAACAACGGTACAGCCAGATTTGACTTTGCTCAGAATAAAGTTACTGTTGCATCTAAAACAACAGGATCCTCTGACAACTATACCGGTACCTATTGTAACTCTTACAGTTATCATATTCCTCTCATTGCAGGGCACACATACCGCTGGTCTTATACTGTTGTAAATACAGGCACCAAAGCGGTAGCTACAAGCTGTATGTATTTCCCGATGAATTCGGCAACTGCAACTTCTTACTATAATGCGGGCTATAACAGTTCTTCAACGCTTGCGGTAGGCGAATCAGCAAGTGTTTCCAAAAACATCACCATGCCTAACGGGTATTCGTATCTTGATATCCGTGTCGGTATCGCAGGTACGCTTGGCGCAGAGGTTACATTCTCAAACATCTTCCTTCAGGATATAACAAACCTTGCAGGAGATGTGGACGATAAGACTGTGCCCAATCCGATATATAAGCAGTTAAGCGAGGGCGACGCTCTCGGCACTATGCCGGAAATCGAAAGATCGAGCTATGATTTCCTCGGCTGGTATGGCACTTACGGCTCGGACGGCAACGGCACAGGCACAAAGTACACTTCTTCAAGCACTATGACCACAGGCAATCTCCACCTTTACTCAAGGTGGGATCCTGAAATATTCAAGATCACATGTAAACCGGGCTTTACTGTTTCAAATACAAGTGAAAGACTCGGCACGGCAGAGTTCTATGAAAAATACAGCATCGGTTTCTATTCTGATGCAGCGGCAACAAGCTCAATTTCAAAAATAACCATACCGAACAGATCAGGATACAGTTTCCTCGGCTATTATACGGAAGAAAACGGCGGCGGCACTAAAGTAGTCGATGCGCTCGGCAATATCGTTGTGACCAACAAAGACATTACTTCTGATATTGACGTTTACGCCTACTGGGTTTCAAAACCGAGCGTTACAAACGTAATCGCTGAGCAGGATGGCAAAGAAGGCTTCTGGATATACGCAAAGGTAGTTGACAGAAGCGGCAGCAATATCGGTATCGGCAGAGTTACATTCCCAACGTGGTCAAACTGGCCGGACGGCGATACTCAGGACGATATTCAGAATCCGTGGTATTCGACGGGTACTAATACAGCAGTCGGCGAGACCTGCAATTACACTAAAGACGGCGTAACATACAACTATAAGTATTATGTCAGCATAAACGGTCAGGGACGTTCAAGAACGCATTATGATTCAAAAGCGTACTATGTACTCAACTACACCCACGTTTATGCTTGGTATAACGGAACAGATTATTCCAATGCTCAGCAGGGCGGCTCAGGCGGAACAAGCTACAACTATAACTTTACGTTTACAGTTGACCCCAATGGCGGTGTTTGGAATAATAAATCCGATCCTACACCATATAAAAAGATTCCGGGTACGCTCAACAATAATACGACGTCCGCAACGGTAACAGCCGCTACGGTAAACGTAGGCTCTGTTGCCGATCCTTCCGGCAGAACAGGTTACACATTTGACGGGTGGACATTCGCAGGCAAAGGTTCATGGAATGCGTCAACAAAGATATATACCTTTGGTACGACCTATTCAGGATCAACCGAAGTGGGCGATGCAACGCTCACCGCAAAGTGGACGGCAGACACGTTCACGCTCAAATATGATTCAACTACAAACGGCGGCACAGGCGGACCGAGCCCGGCGACAGTAACGCTGACATATGACAGCGGC
>CADAMY010000056.1 GCA_902789095.1 Oscillospiraceae bacterium
CCTTCAAGTGAATTGAAATCTTCTCTTTTTACAGCTTTATTTGCCAAAATACTTTTCTTTTTCAGGACTTTGCCGGAATAAACCGACAAAACTATAACGGTTATTACGCTTAAAGCCAGAACAGCAAGCGAAATGCGCCCGGCTGTTACAATATTTTTCGTCAGCTTTGCCGCAAGAAGAGATACGGGTATTGCCGCAAGCAATATAAACGCCGCTCTTTCGCACATAACGCACATAGCCGTAAAGCTCAGAGTTTTGCTTTTTGAAGCGCCCCTGAAATGAAGAAAGATTCTCTCAAACGGATAAATCTTTATTTTTTTTAAGACCATCCTCAACCTTTTATCGCTGTACCAGCCGAAAAAATAAAATATCAGCGCTGACAAAAAATATCCTGCGCACATTATAGCGGTCAAAGTGAGCTTCAAAGCTTGATCATAGCTCAAAAAAATCCCCCCTGATTTCTCTACTTATCAAATTACTATCTTTTTGCCTATAAATACAGGGTAAGACGGATCGCCACAAAGCGTTTTGCCGGGTTTAATAACAACCTCTTTGTCCGCTATAACGCAGTCAAGTTTTACTCCGTCGCCTATATAAGAATTGTTCATGATAATGCTGTTTTTGACAACTGCTCCTTTGCCGATATGAACGCCGTGGGAAAGAAGGCAGTTTTCTACCGTTCCTTCAATAACGCATCCGTCGGTAACGAGCGAATTTTTAACCTGAGCGTTAAGACCGTAAATTGCCGGAACATCGTCACGGTTTTTGGTGTAAACAGGTTTTTCCGATTTAAAGAGGCTGTGTCTGTTATCTTTATCAAGCAAAGACATATTCGCTTCAAAATAACTGCGAAGATTATCCATTGCTCTGAAATAGCCTTCGTATCTGTAACCGAAAAGCTTTAGATTCTTGAGCGCTTCAAATACAAACACGTTTTCAAAGCTCGTCTCGTTCATCATCAGAGCATTGTTTGCAAGCCTTTCAAGCAGAGCCTTGCGCATGAAGAATATGCCTGTGCTGAAATCAGCGTCATCGGTTTCATCGGCAAGCCTTGAGCCTGTTATCCTGTCGTCCTCGCCGAAGCTGAACGTAAGCGTTTTGGCTTCAGGTGACGTGCCGTGAGTATAAACTACTGTGATGTCCGCTCCTTTTTTCTGATGGAAGTCAAAAACTTCTTCAAGGTCGATATTGCATACCACGTTGCAGTCGCAAAGGAGAATGTATTCTTCGTCGCAGTGACTAAGAAAATCAGCGGCGCATGAAAGCGCTTCAAGCTTTGTGCTGTGAAGTCCCGCCCCTGCGGTATTGAACGGCGGAATTATCATAAGTCCTCCGTTTTTGCGTGAAAGGTCCCACGCGCGGCCTGAGCCGACGTGATCCATGAGCGACTGGTAATTGCTCTTTGTTACTATGCCGATTTTGCTCATTCCGCACTCAACCATAGCAGAGAGCGGAAAGTCGATAAGTCTGTATCTTCCGCCGAAAGGCACGGAGCCCATTGAGCGAAGCGTTGTAAGCTCGCTGAGGTCTTCGTCGCCCACGTTGGGGAATATTATACCGAGAACGTTATTTCCTCTCATTTCTCATCTTCCCCTTTCATATCTTCTTCAACCATCATCTTAGGCGCTACGACTGCGCCTTTGCCTATTTTTATACCTGCGCCTACGACAGCTACTCCCCAGTCTTCAACGTTTTCCATATCCTCAGGGCGCTGACCGACTGCGGCATTTTCTTCAACTACCGAGTTTTCAGCTACTATTGCGTACTGAATAACCGCTCCGCTTTTTATAACTGCATTGGGCATTATGATAGAATCCCTGACAACAGCGTTCTCTTCTATCGTAACGCCGGAGAAAAGAACGGAAAAGTCCACGTCGCCGTAAACTTCGCACCCTTCGGTTATCATTGAGTTCTGCACCTTTGCGCCTGATGAAATATAATGGGGCGTTGCGGGGTTTGATTTTGAATAAATCTTCCACGAAGAATCCGTAAGATCAAGGTCGACCTTCGGATTGAGCAGGTCAAGATTTGCTTCCCACAGGCTGTCGATAGTTCCGACGTCTTTCCAGTATCCGTCAAACGGGAAAGCGAAAAGTCTTTCGCCTGCCGAATGCATGGCAGGTATAACGTCGTGACCGAAATCGTTGCCCGAATCGGGATTTGCTTCATCGTCAAGCAGATACTGGCGAAGCTTTTTCCACGTGAACATATAAACGCCCATAGACGCCTTATTGCTTCTGGGATTTTTCGGTTTCTCTTCAAACTCGGTGATTTCGCCGTCGTCATTGACAAACATAAGACCGAATCTTGAAGCTTCCTCCCACGGAACTTCAAGCATCGCTATCGTGCAGGCTGCATCCTTCTCCTTATGGAAAGCGAGCATTTTTGAGTAATCCATTTTATAAATATGGTCGCCCGAAAGGACTGCTACATAGTCGGGGTCATAACGGTCAATAAAATTGATATTCTGATAAATCGCATTAGCTGTGCCTTTATACCATTCGGTGCCTTCTATCTGCTGATAGGGTGAGAGGATATGAACTCCTCCGTCCGAACGGTCAAGGTCCCAGGCGTGACCGTTGCCGATATAGTCGTTTAATTCAAGCGGCTGATACTGCGTGAGCACGCCTACGGTATAAATACCCGAATTCACGCAGTTTGACAACGGAAAATCTATAATGCGGTATTTGCCGCCGTAAGGCACGGCAGGCTTGGCAATGTTTTTGGTAAGTACGCCCAATCTGCTGCCCTGACCGCCTGCGAGCAGCATTGCGATACATTCATGCTTGCGAGACATTTAATTTCCTCCGTTTTCTATATGTTTAGCGGGATTCTTACGCTTCACTTTTAAATAAATCGCGCTGAGTCCCTGTATATTGATTTCAATACTGTTTTCGTGGGAGTGCATCGGGATTTTTTCGCTCTTTATGATTCCGTGCGAACCTTCGCCCTCACCGCCGAAAGCTTTATCGTCAGAATTAAAAACGACCTCATACGTTCCGGCATAAGGAACGCCGATACGGTAATGCTCCCTTCTGACGTTTGTAAAATTGCATAGAGCAATTATCTCTTTATTCTTTTTGTCTTTTCTTCTGAAAGCGATTACTGAATTGCTGTTGTCATCGCTGACTATCCATTCAAAACCTTCCCACGAAAAATCGTTCTGCCATAATGCGGGATTAGCTTTATAAAAACCGTTAAGCTCTTTTACAAAGCTGAGCAGCTTTGAATGTTTTTCGTAATCAAGCAGCAGCCAGTCAAGCCCCTGTTTGTAATTCCACTCTATGAACTGACCGAACTCCGTACCCATAAAAGTAAGCTTCTTGCCGGGATGCGCCATAAGATAGCAAAGGAAGGAGCGGACTCCGGCAAACTTTTCTTCGTAAGTACCGGGCATCTTATTTATGAGCGAGCATTTGCCGTGAACTACTTCGTCGTGCGAAACAGGCAGAACAAAGTTTTCCGAAAAAGCGTAGAAGAATGAAAACGTCAGGTTATTGTGGTTGAACTTGCGAAAATAGCCGTCAAGCGAAAAATATTTAAGGCAGTCGTTCATCCAGCCCATATTCCACTTGAAGTTGAATCCGAGCCCTCCGTCGCTGACAGGCTTGGAAACCATAGGCCACGCCGTACTTTCTTCGGCTATCATCATAATATCGTTATGCTCGTTGAAAATAACCGTATTCAGCTTCTTTATAAAATCCACAGCCTCAAGATTTTCCCTTCCGCCGTAACGGTTGGGAATCCATTGACCGCTTTCCCGTGCGTAATCAAGGTAAAGCATTGACGCTACTGCGTCTACTCTCAGTCCGTCAATATGATATTTTTCAAGCCAGAAAAGCGCGCTTGACATCAGAAAGCTTCTGACTTCATTTTTGCCGTAATCAAAGATTTTAGTTCCCCACTGAATGTGTTCGCCCTTCATCGGGTCGGCGTATTCATAGCATGGCTCGCCGTCAAACTCAAACAAGCCGTGAGCGTCTTTCGGAAAATGAGCCGGCACCCAGTCAAGAATAACGCCTATTCCGTTCTGATGAAAAACGTCTATCATATACATCAGGTCGCACGGCTCGCCGTAACGTGAAGTAGGCGCAAAATAACCCGTGCTCTGATAGCCCCATGAGCCGTCAAACGGATATTCGCTCAGCGGCATGAACTCAACGTGGGTATATCCCATTTCTTTAACGTAAGCGCAAAGCGATTTTGCAAGATCTTTATAGGAATAAAAATTGCCGTCGTCATGCTGTTTCCACGAGCCTGCGTGAACTTCGTAAATATTGACGGGGCTTGAATATATATCGCTTTTTGAGCGCTTTTTCATCCAGTCAGCGTCGTGCCATTCATAGCCGTCCAGATCATAAAACTTTGAAGCAGTCGCAGGTCTTGTTTCGGTATGAAAGCCGTACGGGTCAGCCTTCATTATTTCCCTGCCGTCACTGGTTGTTATAACGATTTTATAGTTATCGAACTGCTTAACTCCGTCGGCAAAGCATTCCCAGATACCGCCGTCGGTGATTTTTTCCATTTTGCCGGCAGCTTTATCCCAGCCGTTAAAATCACCTGCTACACTGACGCTTTTTGCGTGAGGAGCCCAGACTCTGAAAGATGTTTTGCCGTTTTTCGCCCTGTGAGCTCCGAGAAAATCGTATGCTCTTGCGTTTGTTCCCTGATGAAAAAGGAATGTCGGTACATCATAATCTGCATCTGGTATTTTTTTCATCAATCGGCACATCCTTTCGTTTGAACAAATTTAAGGTAAATTATGTATATATATATATAAAGTATATCAAAAATTTATCTGATATTCAATAGTTTTTGAATATAATATAAAAAAATACATCAACTTTCATAAGTTCTGTTTGTACATTATGTTATATAAAAGCACTGATTTGTCAAATCGGCAAAAATAAAACCGCCGTGCTGAAACGGCGGCATTATTAGTCAATTAATCTTTTTTATCTGCTTCTTTTTCCTGGTCCGGGAAATGCTCTTCCTGGGTAATATTTCCGTCCTTATCATAATTGAAAAGGATGTATTTCGTTATTTTTTCGTCCTCATACTGATCCATTCTTACTCTATTGCCGTCTTCGTCATAAGTGTAGACAACGTAGCCTGTGATTCCTTCGCTGTTGTAGAAAACGGTTTTTTCTTCCTGACCGTCTTTATTATAATTATAAACAGTCTTTGAAAGAGTTTTGCCCTCTGCGTCAGTTTCGAGATAGAGAGTGATATTGCCGTCATCATTATATGTCCTTTCAACTTTTCTGACAACGTTATCCTCAGCGTCATAATCAATAGCCGTAAGCGGCTTGCCGTCGTCGGTGTAGGTGAATTTTGAATATGTTCCGTCAGCTTCGCCGTCAGTATAATTATAATGAACTGCAACCTGACTGCCGCTGTACTCATCCTCGCCGTTCTTATTTCCTTCAGCGTCATAAGTTATAACTTTCTGAACAGCGTCGTCGGCATCGAGGTATCTTTCTTCAAAAAGGACTTTGCCTTCTGTGTCCGAATAAGATTTCTGCACCTTGTACTTGAGGCTGCCGTCTTTGTCGTAATACTCTTCCTGCTGAACTGTCTCGCCGTCTTCAGCGTAAACGTAAGATACCGAATAATCGTCCTTCGCCTGAGCTTTTGAGAACCAGCCTTTTGTAAAGCCGAGAATAAGTACAACCGCCGCAGCCGCAACGATTACAACCGCCGCAACGATTATGATAATCTTTTTCTTGTTCATATCATCCATAGCCTTTCTGCCCGATGAATTATTTTCCTTTACATTCCTCTGCCGGGCACGCAGAAGACATAATAAAAACAGCTTACGTAAGTTATTTTACAATTATTCTTGTAAAAAGTCAATATCCGTGTTATTATTTTATAAAGGATGTGTGAGATTATGAAAAGATTTATATGTTTATCTCTTGCTTTGCTGATTCTTTTTTCTGCGAGCGCCTGCGGAGATAAATCAGGATATAAAAACGTTGACACAGGAGTTACCGCAGCCGTTGACACCAGCAAAGAAAATTTTTACGGCTACGATCACATGATAATCAACGGCGAAGGCTACGTTATGATTTACAACAGCAGCCGCAATATGCAAAAAGCCGGAAAAAACGTCACTCTCCTTTCTCCGTTTGCTAATTTCGGTGAAAAAAATGAATACACGCTTTATGAAGTCAAATCCGATTCCGGCGTAAAGGTATATACCGACACCCGAGATAAAGCTCTCTTCTGCAAAGAAAATGAGCTTGATGCGTTCAACAGTTTCTACGATAATTACAACAACTACACTTTTTCGGTTTCAGTCGATCAGTCAACAACAGAAAACGTGACGTTTGAAAAAGACCTGATAAACGTCATCGCTTCGCTTGCCGGCGATGAAACAAAGTTTGAAACAGTTTCGGTAAAAAGCACCGATATCTACCGTCTTCTGCCTGTAAGCTGCGACGGCGTTGTTGAAAAGAATTATCTGTATATTGCCGAATACAACTCAGAGCTGTATCTTTATCTGCCGTCATATATGGACAAAGGCGTAAACGCAGTAAAAATCGATTCTCAAACGGCTGAAAAAATCAGCGGCATTCTGGCTGCTGCAAAATAAAATTCAAGACAAGGAGAGGTTATTATGATGACTTCGATCATCAGTTTATTCCTCAGCATTGTTCTGGCAATTTTTCCGTTTTTAAACGTAATATCACCTCACAAAAGCATTATTTCTTCGATGAAAACCGTAACCGTAGACGACAGCGGCTCTGACATCATCCTTCTTGACGAAGACGGAGCCGAGGTTGACGAGAGCATTTTTTATGACGAAGCAGAAGATTCTGACGTTTCGGAAAATCCTCTGCCGTCTGCATACGATTCTCGAGATTACGGGATAATTACTGATGCAAAAGCGCAGGGCAACACTGGCTGCTGCTGGGCATTTGCCGCAGTTTCTGCGGCGGAAACGAGTATGATCAAAAAGAATCTTGCTCCTGCCGATATCAATTACTCCGAAGCGCATCTTGTTTGGTTCGGTCTGCGAAGTCTTTCTGCCAACAGATCTGATCCGACGTACGGCGACGGTATTTTTTCAGAATATCCGTATTCCGACGGCGGCAACTGGCTCAGAAGTGTTTTTGCCTTTGCGCGCTGGTCGGGTCCTCAGCTTGAAGATAATGCTCCGTTTTACGGCTTTCCTCAGCTTATGGGAAATTACGATGAAAAAGAACGCTACTCTTCCTACGCTCATCTTCAGAATTCACGGTATATCCCGTCTGACGACCGTGACGGAATCAAGCAGGCGATAATAGATCACGGCTCGATCACCGTTTCGTATTACCACAACAATATGTTTCTTCAGTCAGACAGCGAAAACGGCTCAAGGTATTATCAGAAAAGCACGACTTCGTCTAATCATACCGCAGTAATAATCGGATGGGACGACAATTACAGCAAGGATAATTTCTCAAAGGATCCCGATTCCGACGGTGCGTGGCTCGTCAAAAATTCATGGGGAGCCGATTGGGGCGACAACGGATTTTTCTGGCTGTCTTACTGCGACGCTTCGCTTAATTATTTTGTTTCATTCGATATGGAAAGCGCAGACAATTACGAAAACAACAACCAGTATGACGGTTTCGGCTATAAGGGCTGGGGTTATCTTACCGGTTATACCGAAATGTCTGCGGCAAATATTTTTAATGTAAAAAAATGCGATGAATCAGTCCGCGCGGTATCTTTCCACACTGTTCAGCAGAACGTGAATTACACGGTGGAAATCTATACCGATTTAGAATCCGGCGGCTCGCCGACAGACGGTACTCTCAGCGCTCATGAAACGGGATTTTTGAAATACAGAGGATATTACACCATTCCTCTCTCTGCTCCGGTGACGGTAGCGAAAGGCTCGTCTTACGCCGCTGTGATCACTTTTGACGTGCCTGAGGGCAGCAACGCCTGTATTCCTATCGAATACCCTGACGGTTTTGACGGCGCTCATGTTCGCTCTTACCACGGTGAAGAAGGCGTCAGCTATATTACGTCAAACCGTGACTTTGACCTTTGGGAAGATACAGCGGCAGAAGGGCTCAACAACGTCTGCATCAAAACTTTTTCGGATAATCTCGGTCTGCGCCTTAAAGAAACGTCTGACTTAAAATCAAGAGATAATTACTTCGGCGCATTTGAGATCGGTACAGACATCAGTCCGCTCGTTTCCGAATTCAAAAACAGGAACGTTTTTTATCAGGACGGGTGCATCGTTCTTAAAGACGATGAAGGAAACATCACCGATACATTTTATCCTGCATTTTACGGCGATCTTGACGGTGACGGCGACTGCGATAATGACGACCTGAAAATTGAATTTGATATATCCATCGGCGAAATACAGCCGAACGCCATGCAGAAGCTCAGCGGAAATCTGACAGGCGGCAGACGCATAACGCCAGACGATTATTTTGAACTTTACGGCAGACTGAAACAGGTGCAGAAAAATGAATGATTTTACTGAAAAAGTACAGGCTGATCTTTTCGGAATGCGTGATGAAAAGTACAAAAACTTTCATATCAAACTGATGCCCGGCATCGACCCGGACAAAGTAATAGGTGTTCGCACGCCTGAGCTTAAAGCTTATGCGAAAAAGCTCTGCAAAGATGAGAGAGTTGATGAATTTATAAAAGATATCCCGCACGATTTTTATGATGAAAACAATCTTCACGGCTTTATAATCAACCTTGAAAAAGACTACGATAAAACCGTAAAAATGCTCGATGTTTTTCTTCCCCTTGTTGACAACTGGGCAACGTGCGATCTTTTGAGACCCGCTTCGTTTAAAAAGAAAGAAAACCGAGGCAAGCTGATCGATTATATTAAAGAGCTTATTAAATCTGAGCACACATATACGCGCCGTTTCGGTATGGAAATGCTGATGACTCATTATCTTGACGAGGATTTCAGCGACGAATATCCTGCGCTGATTTCAAAGATAAACTGCGATGAGTATTACATAATGATGATGTCTGCGTGGTACTTTGCAACTGCGCTTGCCAAGCAGTACGATGCAGTCATTCCGTATATTGAAAACAAAGTGCTGGATAAGCGCACCCACAACAAAGCTATACAAAAAGCCGTGGAAAGTTTCAGAATCACCGACGAGCAGAAAACGTATCTTAAATCACTCAAAAGAGTTTAAAGATAATCAATTCCGACTTCGTTTTAACGCTCCGAAAACTATGTATATAGCTATCCCCTGAGAGTATGAATCTCAGGGGATTTTTGCATAAAAAAGAGGCCGGCTAAAACCGACCTCAAATTTATAATATTTAATTCAATCAGCCCTGTGCGTAAGAACCGACGAGCATCATATAGTCACCGATCTGAGCGCCGAATTCGGGAGCGCCGTCCATGATAAGCTTGCCCGCTTTTGTGGATTCAAGCATATCGTCGGTTGACATAAGAATACCGAGCGCGCTGTCAAGAGAATCAAATCTCATTGTGAAGAAAGGCATAGCTCTCTTGTAAGTGCCTCTGCCCGCGCGTGTTTTTCCTGCTTTAACTCTTAAATAAGCAGAAACTTCGGGGTGATTGTCAACAGCCCAGGCATAAACTCTGTCAGGGCTCTTGAGCGCCCAGTCGTGAACAGCTTCGTGACCCTGCTTGTTGAGCTGGCTGATGCCTGAAGAAAGAAGATAGAAATAGCATTTAACCATAAGCTGCTTATCCTCTTCGGCAGCAGGCGGAGTCTTAGCTGTTAAAACAGATGACATTTTAAGAAGCGTTGCCATCAGAGCTGCGAATACCTTCGGATGTTTCAATGCGCCCTTCATTTTCGGAAGAGTTGCAGGAGAAATCTTACCTTTAAGGAAAGAGTTCATAGCATCAATGCTCTTAAACTCGAGGTCAACAAATGCGTTTGTAGCAACCTTGTCAGCGCATACACGCCATTCGCCGTTGTTTACGGTGAAATGAGTGCCGACTTTGCCGCAGGGGCTGTCGGGGTCAATAGCGCTGAGCTGGAAAACAGCGTGCATATTTTCATACATTTTTGCAAGGTTGGGAACATCCGTACCGATTACCCTAATAAGAGGCAGAGCTGCAGTAAGAAATATTTTATTGGTTAATACGGCTTCACTTGCCATAATAAATCATTCCTTTCAGTGGAGTCGGTTAAGGATTAAACCTCATCGTCCCAGTTGTCGTCCTCTTCAAAGTCTTTGTTCATAGCTTCACGAACAGCATTGATGATACCGTTGGAGTCAATACCGAGCATTGACATAATATCCTCATGAAGACCGATAGGAGCAAATTTATCCTGAAGACCAAGGCGTGTAAATGCACAGCCCTTGCCTGTTTCAGCCATAACTTCGGCAACAGCAGAACCAAGACCGCCAAGAACAGTATGATCCTCAACAGTGATGATACGGCGTGTATCCTGAATAGCTTTAACAACAGCTTCTCTGTCAAGAGGTTTGATAGTGTGCATATCAAGTACGCGAACTTTAAGTCCGTCAGAATTCTCAAGGAACTGAGCAGCCTGGTAAGCCTGGAATACACAGGAACCGCAGGCGATAACCGTAATATCGGTACCGGGATGAACTTCGATTGCCTTGCCTACTTCGAATTTGTACTCATACGGATAATCCTTGCCGTAAAGAACACGGTCAAATCCGCGGTTGATTCTGATGTAGTAAGGGCCGAAGTTATCATAAGCTGCTTTAACTGCTTCTGCTGTTTCAATACCGTCAGCAGGGCAGATAAGAGTCATATTCGGAAGAGAACGGATAACTGCCATATCGCAGATAGCGTGATGAGTTGAGCCCGCCTGACCGAAAGATGTACCTGAATGGGTAGCAATTGTTTTAACATTGATGTTCTGATAGCAGATGTCAGTATGAATCTGGTCAGCAGAACGAAGAGATGCGAAGGTTGAGAATGTTGAAACGAAAGGAACAAGACCGGCTTTAGCCATACCTGCTGCCATACCGAACATATTCTGCTCCGCAATACCTACGTTAAAGAAACGATCCGGAAATTCCTTACCGAAAACGCCGATTTTAGTTGAACCTGCAAGGTCAGCTGAAAGACCAACGATTTCTTTATGCTCACGGCCGAGTTCTACAAGGGTCTGACCGTAAATTTCAGCTGTGCAAAGATCAGTAGCTTCAAGAGCTGTATATGAAAGTCCGCCTGCCATAATTATTTGCCCTCCTTCTCTGCACGAGCTACGCGCTTCTGATAATATTTTTCAAGGCTTGCTTTTGCCTTTTCATATTTTTCTTCGTCAACAGCACCGTAATGCCAGTGGAAGTCATCCTCCATAAAGTCAATGCCTGCGCCCTTGATGGTGTTGGCAATGATCATTACCGGAGCGTCCGGCTCGCCGATAGCGTAATCAATAGCTTCTGAAAGCTCGTTGAGGTTCTGACCGTCAACTTCGATTACGTGGAAGCCGAAAGCTTTCCATTTGTCAGCAAACGGCTCAAGAGGCATAACGTCCTCTGT
>CADAMY010000057.1 GCA_902789095.1 Oscillospiraceae bacterium
TTTGACCCGAAGATTTATATGCCCGAAGCGATAGAAGCTATTAAAAACGTAATCAAAGCCAAAATGAAAATTTGTTATCATCTCATATAAGGAGCGATGATATATGATTTATAAAAACTGGATGTCTTATATTAAGGACGATGTAAAACTCTGCAACGTTGTTATCCCCGGAGCTCACAACACGGGCAGCTACGGCATGAAAAAAATTGCCTGCTGTCAGGACGGCAACCTTGTTCAGCAGTTCAATTACGGCATACGCTATTACTGTATGCGCCTTGACACCGTTGACGGTCAGATCGTGCAGTGCCACGGTCTGATGAAAGGCGAGCCTTTTGAGCGTTCGCTGATAATGCTCAGGCGCGCGATTCTTTCCACAAATTCGGAGTTTATCATAATCGACCTGCGTGAGTATTATCCTCAGCAGTTAGGTCCGTTCCACTTCAAATTCCACGCCGATCCCGAAGCGGTTGACAAACTTATTGAAAAATATCTTGAGCCTGAAAAATACGCTCTCACTGATTTTAAAAATATTGCCGACATCACTATGGGCGACATCCGCCGTTCCGGCAAAAAATATCTGCTCATAAATCATGAAGAAGCTTATAAATATTCCGTAAACTGCGAAATCGAAGCTCCGTGGGACAAAAAGATACACGGCCTCAAAGCCAAAAATTTCATCAAGGAAGCAATCAACTTCCTTGACAAGGATTACAGCGGACTTTTCTGGTTCCAGACCCAGCAGACCCCGAATCTCGGCACGGATATAGGCTTCAAAACTCCGAGAAAGCTTGATAAATCATTAAGACCTCACTTCACGGAGCTTATAGCCGAGATCGCAAAAGATCCCAAAAGGCTTTTAAAGACTAATATTATAGCAGGCGATTTTATGACTGAGGATTATATGAAGGTCAAAGAGATACTCAACCTCAACCTGCTTAAAAACAACGTTATTGAAAGTCTCAAGGAAGAGTACAGGAAAGGACTTGCCGTCGTATGAAGCATTACGAATCTCTGATAATAGGTCATGTTACGATCGACCGCAACATCGACCATCTTGATAATGAGGTGATCATACCGGGCGGAGCGGTAATATATTCTTCCGCATCTGCTCATGCGCTTTCCCACAAGGTTGCGGCTCTTACCAAAGTTGCCGAAGCGGACAGAGAAAGGCTCGGCGCTTTCACGATCGGCAAAGAAGATATAATCTGCCTTGATTCCGCCGCATCGACGGATATGTACAATAAATATTTTACGCCGGACAAAGAACGCAGAACAACAAAATGCTTTTCACGAGGCGACGAAATTAAATTTGAAGATATTCCCGACGATATCGACGCCGACATTTATCATTTTGCCGGGCTGATTTACGGCGATTTTTCATCGGAAACCGTTATAAAAACAGCCAAGAAAGGCGACGTAGCCGTTGACGTTCAGGGCTTTTTGCGCCATTGGAATCCTGAGGATAAAAGTATGTTCTTTGAGGACTGGGCAGACAAAAAAGCCGTACTGCCGTATATTACCTACCTCAAGACCGACGCCGCAGAAGCCGAAATCATGACCGGGACAGACGACAGACGGGAAGCGGCAGAAATCCTTCATTCGTGGGGCGCTCAGGAAATTCTCATAACTCACAATACAGAAGTCCTCGCTTATGACGGCAAAAACGTTTACACCTGCCCTATCAGAGCAAGGAATCTCAGCGGCAGAACAGGCAGAGGCGACACGACATTTGCCGCATATATAAACGAGCGTCTGTCGCACAATATCAGAGAATCCCTGCTGACTGCGACAGCCACGGTATCGCTTAAAATGGAAACTCCCGGTGCATTGAAAGCGTCGAGAGCCGATATAGAAAAATATATTGACGAGTTTTATAAAGATTACAAATGAACCGAATAACATTCCCCGACTCTGCGTTTTAAGCTGAGCCGGGGATTTTTTATCTGCCGTAAATTCTGTTGATTTTTCTGAAATAGTTTTTGTCGATATTGTCGATCGTTTCCTGCGTCGTGCGTATGCGCCAGTTGAGTTCGGGCACACCCGGGATATTCATTCTCGCATCAGAGCCGAATCCGCATAAATCCTGAAAAGCTATGATCGCCGTGTCTGCGCTGCTTCGCCAGACGGTTTCAATTATCTTTCTGCACGCAGGCGCATAATATCCGCCTTCGCCCCAGTCTCCGCCGCTGAAGCCGCAGTAATCAAGAGCATATCTGCGCTCGCCTTCATCAATTTCGTAAAGCCAGCCGAGCAGAGTATTGTTGTCGTGAGTTCCGAGGCAGGCAACGGTGTTTTTATCATAATTATGCGGCAGGTGTTCGTTTTGCGAATCACTCTGAAAAGCGAACTGAATAACCCTGATTCCCGGGAATCCTGTGCTTTCAAGCAGCTCTTTTACATCTTCGCCGAATGCGCCGAGATCCTCGGCAATTATTTCTTTGCCGGAGTATGCGTCTTTGATCGCATCAAAAAGCTTCATTCCGGGGCCTTGCTTCCATTCGCCGTTTTTGGCGGTTTTACTGCCGTAAGGCACAGACCAGTATGAAGCAAGACCTCTGAAATGGTCGATTCTGAGCATATCGTAAAGCTCGGATTCCGCCTTGATCCTCTCCTTCCACCAAGAAAAACCGTCCTGCTCCATTTTATCCCAATCGTATATCGGATTCCCCCAGAGCTGACCTTCTTCGGAAAAATAATCGGGCGGTACTCCCGCAACCTCATCAGGCACGAAAGTATCCTTATTGATTTTGAAATCGGCAGGATTGCTCCAGACGTCTGCGCTGTCCATAGAAACATAAACGGGCATATCGCCGAGAATTTTTATATCTTTTCGGGCGGCGTAATCCTTTATGCCTTTCCATTGTTCAAAGAAAAGATACTGAACAAAAAGCTGATAATATATTTCGTCTTCAAATTTTTCTTTCAAGCTTCTGCTCTTTTCAAAATTGCGCAGCGATTCATCCCACACCCACCACGGAGCGCCGCCTGAATATTTTTTGCACGCTTTAAAAAGCGCATAATTTTCTGCCCAGTTATTTTTATTTTTAAACTCATCAACCTTGTCTTTGAGAAGCATAAAACTTTTTGAAAAAGCTGATCGAAGAAGCGCCGTTTTTTTCTCGATAGCAAAAGCGTAATCAGCGGTATACGGCGAGCCGTGATAAGCACAGCCTTCAACGTCCGCTTCCGAAACTATGCCTTCTTTGAGAAGAGTGTCCGGATCAATGAACAGAAAATTTCCCGCAAATGCGCTGTCGCTTTTATAAGGCGAATTCATTTCATCGATCGGATGAAACGGAAGCACCTGCCATATTCTGAATCCAGTTTCACTCAAAAAATCTATAAACTTTTTCGCTTCTTCACCGAATCCGCCGACGGCAAATCTGCCAGGCAGACTCGTTATGTGCATCAGTACTCCTGACTGTCTTTTACTCATTTTCTTCATCTCCGACTATAAAAAATTCACTTATCAAAAATCCCCTTGACGGCTCGGAAATTTCTATAAAAGTCTCCGCTTTTCCAATAAGATTTTCCGGTATTTTATATATTATAAACACGTATCCGTCAGGCAGGAATTCCTTTGCATACTGTTCGTTTTTTATTCCGCCGTAAGGGAATCCGCTGTAAATCGCTGTGCCGTTTATTTTAACCGTGAGGCAGGCAGAATCAGAAAAGCTTCTGTCTTTATACGTTACTTTCAACAGATAATTTCTTTTTTCAAGGCGGCAGGTATAGCGGAAATTAAAGTGGTCAAAACCGTTGAGCAGATTAACGGGAATACTTCCGTCATTTTCAGGCTTGTCACCTCTGAACTCAAGATAAAAATCTTCCGTCTGTCTGTCGATTTTTCCCATTCCGTCCGTGCAGAATGAAAAATAAATTTCGCCATCCTTAACGCTGCATCTTTCAATTATTTTATTCAGTTTTTCTGCGCTGCATCCTTCGCTGATTTTTCTTAATAAAAACTGCCTGTCTGTAACCGGTCTGTCAATCGTTTCAAGGGTGCAGCCTCTTTCCCAGTATGCTCCGCCAAACCGGGATGAATCGAGCTGCATTCCTATCAGACGATAAAGCAGCTCGGCGTGCTCGTCAATTTTTTCTCTTAAAATTATGTATTCCGAATCATAATCCTGAGATAGGATTCTTTTTGCAGAATCGACGTCGTTTTCTCTGATTTTTTCTTCGGCCTTTTTTACAAGAGCGCTTTCATAAACAAACCGTTTTTTAATCAGCAGATCACACTCTGCTCTGAAAAGCAGCATAATAAATCTGAAATTATTTTTAAGCCCGGGATATTTTTTTAGCATTGAAGCAGCAGAAAGATATGTGCTTTCTATCTGATTATTCAGTGCAGGATTTCCTTCCCAGTTTTTTTCAAGAGATAAAATAATATCCGTGATTTTTTTGCAGTCCGTTTTATAAAAGAATGCCCGCGAATAGTCGTTCAGAATTTCTTCCGCCGATTGCGACGAATCAAAATCGAGCGCAGAAAAAATGATCTTGTTTACATCGTCGTGAATTCCGTCTGAATAAGAAACGCTGCCGCAGAAATATTTTTTTACTTTTTCATAAAGCTCTGCGTATTCATTCGCTCTGGGGTCAATGCTCTCTCTGCCCATTCCGCAGGCAAAAGTATAATGCCAGTCATTCTTATCATAATGAACCGGATATTCACACCGAACGCTGTGAGTTATATCAGGATAAAATCTCATCGGATATTTTCCGTCAACTGCGCTGAAAAGAGCGTCCATACTCATTGCGTGATTTGGCCCGTAAATAACGCCGTCTATAAAAGATTCCGCAGTCTTGAGCTGTTCAAGAAAATTTTCGCCCCAGTCGGGCTGATTGTGCGGAGCCTGAGCGGAAACCCATATTGAAATATTCCTGCCGTATTTTTTGAACTCGGATTTTATCATTTTACAGCGGGCAAAAAGATCCTTCGGCGCCATATCTCCGGGATCGCTTCCCGGGATAAAAAGCACGTCAAGTTTTTTCATTTTAAAATAAGTGCCGTGAATCCTCTTTTTAACGTCTTCGTCACTCTCACTGTAACTTGTCGGAGCCCAGACTGAAACGTCAAGGTCAAGCTCATCGCATATATCGGCAGTCCTTAAAAGCATTTCGTCGCCCGAAACGGTCATCGGTCCCGCTTTTTCTTCTTCGCCGCCGGGAATCCCCTCATAAATATTCATTCCGAACATCATAAGATCAAGAAAATACCGTCTGAATTCGTCTTCGCCCCACATATCGTATGTGTTGTTGATCTCTCTGTATCCTATCTGATGACCTCTGATTCTCTTTTCGGGAGAATACTCCCCTGCAATATTCCCGTCAACCGAAATATATCCGTCAGCAAATTCCGCTTTTCGCAGCAACAGGGAATACGCATAGATAAGCCCTCTCAGACGGTGAGCGCAGAACAGAAATCCACCGTCGGTTTTTCTGAGTGAAAAATCTTCAGCATCGCTTTCGTTTTCGATTCTGAATTCAAAGCAGAATTTTCCGCTCTGAGCAACAGCCGATCCCGTCCTTTTTTCAAGCTCCGCTTTAAATAGTCCGCCTGCCTGAGCCGAAATAGGATCTGAATTTTTAATAAAAACATCGCAAAAGCTGATTTTCATCAAATCACAACCTTGAAAAATTTATAAACATATTGTAACATAATAATCAAGATGTGACAACAGGTGATTTTAATGATCGAAAAAATAACCGAACGAAATGTCTGGGACGTGCTCAAAGAAACCAAGCTGCCGATAATTCTTTACGGTATGGGCAACGGCGCAGATATGGTAATTGAAGAGCTTCACAAAATCGGCAGGGATTTTGAAGATATTTTTGCAGGCGACAAATTCGTAAGAGGCCAGCTCTTTCACGGAAAAAGAGTTAAGACTTACAGCGAAATCTGCGAAACTTATGATGATTTTTTTGTGCTGATGTGCTTTGCCGTTCACGATGATGAAACGATTGAATTTGTAAAATCAATAGCCGCCGCTCATCCGTTTGCGGCGCCGAACGTTCCGATCGTAAACGACGGAATTTTTACAAGAGAATTTATTGAACGGCACGACAAGGAATTTGACGCCGCTTTTGCTCTTCTTGCCGACGAAGAATCCCGGCAAAACTACATCAACATTCTCAACTTCAAAGTAAGCGGAAAAATCGAGTATCTTTTTAAAAGCGAAAAAAACAAAGCTGAAATTTATAAAAATATTCTCAGCGTCGGCAAAGACGAAACCTTCGTTGACCTCGGAGCCTACAACGGCGACACGATAGAAGAATTCATTTCCGCCGCCGGAGCTTACAAAAAGATTTTTGCCTTTGAAGCTGACTCAAATAATTTCAGAAAGCTGAAGAAAAACACTGAAGCTCTCGGCAATATTGAACTTTATAATCTTGCGGCATGGGATAAAAAAGAGACTTTGCTTTTTGAAAAAAAGAAAGGCAGAAATTCAAAGCTTTCATCTTCAGGCACAGTCGAAATTTCAGCCGACAGCGTTGATAATATTATAAACGAGCCAATAACGATCCTTAAAATGGATATTGAAGGCAGTGAGGAAAAAGCGATCCTCGGAGCTGAAAAAGCCATCAGAACTTTTCGTCCGAAATTATATGTCTGCGCTTATCACAGAAACAGCGATATGTTCGCCCTTCCCCTGCTTATCAGCAGCATTGACAGCTCTTACAGATTTTATTTTTATCATCAGAGATATATCCCTGCCTGGGAGTCCAATTTTTACGGTATTGTAAAATAAATCAAAATATGATATAATCTTTCTGAGGTGAATCAGATGGCGAATCCCAAAAGCAAAGTTTTACCTGAAATAATAAACGTATATCTTTTTATAATGCTCGCTCATTGCGCCGACGTTTTTGTCGTAAATCTTATGGGCGATTCTAAAGCTTTCGGAACAAACTTTTACGGTCACGCAGTAGGCTTGCTCGTAATATTCATAGCCTGCATGATCAAAAAAATTCCTGCGCCTGATATAGGAATCGTTTTGAAACCCAAACGGATTTTCAAAGGGCTTTACAGAGGAGCAATATTTTCGCTCATTCCCATTGCAATAGTTGCCGTTATATGTGCGCTTATTTATCTTGTCACCGGATGGGAACGGATGAAGCTTCAGTTTCTGCCTCCCAACATAAACTACAGCCCTTACGGTGTTTTAGGATCAAGTATCACTTACGGTTTTTCCATCATCGTGAGCGTTATGCTAAAAGAGCTTTTTTTCAGAGGGTATGTCATAAAGCAGGCAAGGCGTGTTTATTCGTTTACGGACACGATGATAATCCAGACCGTGCTTTACATACCGATACCGCTTATAAATCATTTTAAAAATATCGCATACGGCTTATACCCCGCTCTGCCGCATTACTGGATCCTTATGGGCTCGATAGTCGTGTTCTATATTTTCCACGAAGCTCTGACGGCAATAAAATGGGGCCTTCTCAGAAGAGTCAGCAAAGATATCTGGCTTGTATTTTTTGACCATTATATTTATAATTTCATCGGCTTCTCTCTGTTTTTATCACAGAGTAAAATTTCAAACTTTGATATTTTATTCAAGCTTTCCGCCGTTCAGATCATCTCTTTTGTGATGACGCTTATTTATTACAAAAAGAAACGGGCGGAAAAAGAAAAAAAACAGCTTGAAAAGAAACTTAGAAAGCTTCAGGATGAAAGCCTTGAAGAAAAAGAGCTTGAACAGCGCAACAAAAGGCATTCTCAGGAAAATGAAGAGATCCTCGAAAGATTCAATCCCGATGAAATAAACAGGAAGGTAGAAAATTACACGTCTCATTCGCGCCGCCATCACAGACCTTCGTCAAAAGCCAGAGAGCAGGATATTGAAAACATCAACTCGCAGAAGCTTGAAAATTATTCACAGGACAGCATAGACAAGTATGTAAGCGGATATAACAAACAATATATGCACTCAATGGGCTCTCATCATAAACATTCGGACTCCCAGCCTCAGAAAGATGAAAAGCTTATGGATCTTGACGAATTGAACATTGATGACTTTTATAAAGAATACGCTAAAGAAATGGAACGTCAGAAAAAAGAAAACAACTGAAAAAACGCCTGTCGCAAGACGGGCGTTTTAAAATATCTGATATTAGATTAAATTACAGAAATAAAGTCTTTTACTTCTTCTTCGGTTGTTGCCCAGCTCGCTGCAAGGCGCATAACTGTATGATCCTGATCCGCTTTTTCCCAGAATCCGAGTTCGGCATTTCTGCTGATTTCTTCAAGCCGGGAATTTTCAAAAAGAACAAAGATCTGATTTGTCGGTGAATCATACAGAGTTTTATATCCTTTTTCTTTTAAGGCGGCTCGTATTTTATCTGCCGCGTCAATAGCTGTTCTGCCGAGTCTGTAATAAAGACCGTCAGTAAAGAGAGTATCGAACTGCACCCCTGCAATTCTGCCTTTTGCAAGCAAAGCGCCATACTGCTTCGTCATTGTGAAAAGATGCGGGATCAAGTTATGCACAGGGATTACCAGCGCTTCACCGAAAAGAGTTCCGCATTTAGTTCCGCCGATGTAAAAAGCGTCGCAGAGTCTCGCCAAATCCGCAAGAGAAACGTCATTTTTATCACACGCAAGTGCATAAGCAAGTCTTGCGCCGTCAGCATAAAGCGCTATATTATTTTTGCGGCATAACTCGCTGATTTTTTCAAGCTCATCAAGCGAATAGAGAGTGCCGCATTCCGTCGGCTGAGATATATATACCATTCCGGGCATAACCATGTGTTCATGGTTTTTATCGCTGTAATAGCCGTCAATATAATCTCTTATATCTTCCGCTTTGATTTTCCCGTTTTCGGAAGGAACAGTCAGAACTTTATGACCGCCGAATTCTATCGCTCCCGCTTCGTGAAGGCTGATATGAGCGCTGTCTGCGGCTATTACACCCTGATACGGTTTAAGATATGCGCCGATAAACACGGCGTTCGTCTGAGTGCCGCCGGTCAGGAAAAATACATCCGCTTCAGGCGCATTACATTCTTTTCTTATTTTTTCTCTTGCCGACTGCGAAAACTCATCAAGAGTATATCCCGCCGTTTTTAAAAGATTAGTTTCGGCAAGCCTTTTCATCACATCAGGATGAGCCCCTTGAAGGTAGTCGGAAGATAAGTTGATCGTTGATTTTTCAGTGTTTTTCATATTTTTTCTCCATTTTTGTGTAATATATACTAATTATAGCACAAATTTATTAGAAATAAAGAATAAAAATAGATTGTTATATTATTGACAAACAAGCAATTTATATTGTATAATAAATAAAATCAATAAATAAAATCAAAAAGGGGAATAGATATGTCAGGTAAAGTCTTTTTCAAAAAAGTTTTATCCTCGGTTCTTTGCCTTGCGCTGATCCTTTCGGTAATCGGCGGACTTTCGTTCAGCGTAAGCGCCGCGGATTATAACTGGGGTGCAAACTGGCGATACAAAACGAGCGAAGGCGGCGAGTGGCAGTATCCTGCATCAGACAAGGATGTTTTCACTTACTATAACGGCGCCGGATATTTCTGGGCTGATTTTGACGGTGATACACCGACTAACTTCAATATGGGTATCGGATCACATCCGGGCATGCAGATCAATGCAGGCTCTACGCTGATAATTACTAATTCCAATCCCTCTGCAGGTGAAACAAAATTCTGGAACAATACTCCTGACAACAATCTTATGCAGACAATGGGCGGCACCATCATCATCGGTGAAGGTGTATGGATTGAAAAAACAAATGGCAAATCTGCCATTTCACTTGAAAACGGTTCTGACAGCAAGCTTTATGCCGCCGGAAGAATCGACGGCGGCGGCGGATTCATAGGTATAGCAGTCGCTCAGGGCGTATGGACAAACAGCGGCGGTATATTCAACCGTCTCGGCAGAGATAATGCCAACAAAAATGACGGCGGTATGGTTTATAACGATTACTATAAGCTCACTCTTAACAAAGGTGATCATATAACATCCGTCGACGAAGGCGACTACCTTTTCAAGGGCAGAGAATTTGAGCCATATCTTGCAAACGGCGCTCATTTCTATTCAGCGAATGCCGACCACGAAATAAGCTGTACCGTTGAAGAAGGCTATCACTTCACAAGCTGGACAGGCGACGCATCATACAGCACTCAGACCGCAAACGCCAATTTCAGCGGCTATACGGCAAGAACGCTCACAGCCAACGCAGAGATAAACAAGTACACCGTAAACTTTGTAAGCGGCGTTACAGGCGAAACGCTCAAAACAGAATCAGACATTCCTCACGGCTCGGCGGCAACAGCCCCGACGCCCGCAAATATCGTAAAAGTTGAAGACGATGCAAATCATAAAGTATTTTCCGGCTGGGATAAGTCATTCAGCAGCGTAACAGAAAATATGACCGTTACTGCGGAATATGCCGACGCTCCGCATAATTATACAATCACTTCTCACAACGATTCAGGTCATACGCTTTACTGTGAAGACTGCGGATATGTAAAAGAAGGTGTAGGTCATACTTTTGACGATAACGGATTCTGCGAATGCGGATTTGAAAGCCTTGATAAAGCTGACTACACTGCAGTAGAAGCCGCAAAAGCAGCGGCGCCTAAGATAACGGTTTATTATACCGATGAATCTGTTGCGGCTCTCAACGATGCCGTTAATGCAGTTGAATACAATCTTTATGCCGGCAAACAGGCTCAGGTTGACGCTATGGCGGCAAATATCAATTCCGCAATTTCAGGACTTACTGTTAAGCAGTACAATATTTCGGTAAGCGGCGAAGGCTGTTCGATCAGTCAGGCTTTACCGGCAGGCTCGCATTATTACCTTGCAACGGTAAGAGCTCCCAAAACAAATTCAGCGGGCGAATATTTCACATACTGGAAAGACGGCAACGGCGAAATAGTCGGCACATACAGAAATTACTCATTCTACGTTGTAAGCGACGTTACGCTCACACCCGTGTTCACGGCTCCTGCAAGTTATGAATCAGCAAGACAGGAAGCTGTAATCGCCGGAAGAATCCTTGACGTTAAAACGAGCAAAGACGGCACGGTTGTAGTATTCGGCGAACACAGCGTAAGTTCTACGGAAGGAAGCATAAACGGTCACGGCATAATAGCCACAACCGACAGTTCGCTTGCAAATGAAGCAAGTATGAACAAGGACAACAACAATCCCGACGTACTCAACTTCATGGCAAACACAACAAGCGCAACGCTCACAGGTATAGTAGAAGCTCAGGCAAAGATGACAGGCAGCACGGTATGGGTAAGAACTTATATAATCGACAAAAACGGCGAGACCGAATACGGCGATATAAAATCTTACACGATCAACGCAAATTC
>CADAMY010000058.1:0-6278 GCA_902789095.1 Oscillospiraceae bacterium
AAAAAATTCCGCAACGATAATAGCCAACACCCTTAAAGAAAGGGGAATTGAGCTTGAAAGCGTGCTTGACGAAGGCGGCGCAGTTCTTGACCTTAAAGTTCCCGCTGTAATCAACAGGCAGGTTATGGGCATCGGCATTGCTGAAAAAGGCTACTGTGATTTTGAAATCAGCATCGACGCAAAAGGCGGTCACTCGGCAGCTCCGCCCGATCATTCAGCAGTAGGCGAGCTTGCAAAAGCCATTACAAGACTTGAAAATCATCAGTTCAAGGCAAGAATACTGCCGGAATTCAGCAGAGTTGCGGACATTCTCAGCAGAAACCTTGAATACCCTGCAAGACTTGTCGGCGCTCATCTAAAACCTCTGCTTTCCGTTATGAAACCGGTTATCACTAAAATTCCGCCGGCAGCTACATTTGTACGCACTACCACGGCGGTAACTATGACAAACGGAAGCCCGCAGGCTAACGTTCTGCCTCAGAAGGCGACGGCTACTATCAATTTCCGTGTTCTACCCGGCAACACGATAGCAGACGTTGAAAAGCATATCCGCAAAGTCGTTAAAAATAAAAAGGTCAACGTAAGATTTATCGGCGGCAACGAGCCTTCCAACATTTCGCCGATAGATACCGACAGCTTCAACGCTATTGACAAGGTTTGCAGCAGCATTCACAGAAACAGCATGACCGTACCGTTTATCGTTATGGGCGGAACCGATTCCCGTCATTATCAGATCGTCACAGACCAGATCTACCGTTTCTCGCCTTTCCTTATGAAGCCCGATTATCTTATGCTCGGTCACGGAACGAACGAAAGAGTTCCCGTTGACTGCTTTGAAGGC
This sequence comes from Oscillospiraceae bacterium, assembly GCA_902789095.1. Taxonomy (GTDB): domain Bacteria; phylum Bacillota; class Clostridia; order Oscillospirales; family Acutalibacteraceae; genus CAG-488. The sequence continues at coordinate 842 of CADAMY010000058.1, forward strand.
GGACTCAATTTCTTCAAAAAATATATAAAGACAATGGCAGGCTGATTCTATGAAGCAGAACGAAGTCAAAAACGAAGGACTGAATATTGACAAAAAAACCATCGCCGGCATTTCCATACTGCTCGTCGTTATACTTTTTGTCGCAGGACTGCTCACGCAGGTTTTGCCCAGAGGTCAGTTTGAGCTTGATGAAAACGGCTCTGTAATCGCAGGCACATACACTCCAATGGACGATTACAGGATGCCGATATGGAAAATCGCCGCATCCCCCGTTTTAGCATTCACAACGAGCAACGCCGTAACAGGTCTTGCGATAATCGCAATAATAATGCTCGTCGGCGGTACGTTTTTGATCCTTGACAAAATCGGCGTGCTGAAATATATGATGGCGTCAATAGTCGACAGATTTGAAAAGCGGCGGTTTATGCTCATTGCCGTTATGGTATTTTTCGGTATGTTTTTAAGCTCCACGGCAGGCGTGCTTGAAGAAAGTCTGACTCTCGTGCCTATCGCCGTCGCCATTTCGCTGGCAATGGGCTGGGACTCGCTGACAGGTATCGGCATGAGCTTTGTTGCGGTGGCGTTCGGATTTACGGCGGCTACGTTCAATCCGTTCAACGTCATTACAGTTCAGAAGCTTGCGAATTTGCAGGTCTTTTCGGGACTGTGGCTGAGAATCATTATTTTTGTCGTAGTATACGCTTCTCTTACCGGATTCCTGATTTCATACGCTAAAAAGATTGAAAAGAATCCTCAAAAGTCCCCAGCATACGAAACGGACAAAAAAATCCGTGACCGTTACCCTATTGAAGAATGCCGCAGGGCTCTTGAAAAAGAAGAGACGAAACGAGCTACAAAAGTTTTTGTTGTTTTCCTGATGATCGTACTTGCAAGCACGGTGCTTTCATTCGTTATGAGTATGCTCGGCGTGAAGTTAAACAGCGAAATACTCACGACAATAGGCAGCTACGCTTCGATGGGATGCATGGCGATATTCTTCCCCGTTGGCGGACTGCTCGCAGGTCACGTTTCGGGACTTCGCGGCAAGGAGCTTTTCAAAGCGTTCGGCGACGGAGTAAAAACAATAGTTCCCGTTTTACCGCTTATCGTTTTTATTCTCGCAATATCGTACGTTCTTGACGAAGGCATGATAATGCACACGATACTAAATGCCCTGAGCGGCGCTTTGAGCGGGATACCGCCTTACGGCGTAATACTGCTGATGTTCCTGTTTATCGCTGTGCTTGAGTTCTTTATCGGCAGCGGCACGGCAAAGGCTTTTTTGATAGTTCCGCTGATGTCGATACTCTGCGACCTGCTCGGCCTTACCCGCCAGTCAATGGTAATTACTTTCTGCTTCGCTGACGGATTTACAAATCTTCTTTATCCCACAAGCGGAATGATGATCATTGCAATAGGCATGGTCGGTGTTTCATATAAAAACTGGCTCAAATGGAGCGCAAAGCTTTTCCTGATAGAAGGTATCGTTTCAGCCGCATTCATGCTGCTGAGCGTTGCGATTCATTATTCATAAAAGCTGCTGAGCGTTGCGATTCATTATTCATAAAATCTGCTTCCCGAAAGCTAAGCGCTTTTCGGGAAGTTATTTTTTTCATGAAAGATCCAGTCATAGCGAAAAAAATACTTTAAAAATTTTTTCAGCAAACTTGTAATAATTATATTGACAAGTTTGTTTTTGTATGCTATAATGCACTTGTAACAAACAAAGTTACAAGATAAAGCAAATTAAATTCAAGGAGGATTTTATTATGAAAATTGCAGTTGTTGCAGCAAACGGAAAGGCGGGAAAACTGATTGTTGAGGAAGCGGTAACCCGCGGGATGGACGTTACCGCCATTATCAGAGGCGAAAATAAGACTGCGGCTCCAAAGGCCATTGTTAAAGATCTGTTTGATCTTACAAGCGAAGATCTCCGTGAGTTCGACGCAGTCGTTGATGCATTCGGAAACTGGACACCCGAAGCCATCGACCTTATTCCGTCGGCTGCCGTTCATTTGGCTGAAGCGCTTTCCGGCGCTGATACCCGTCTTCTGGTTGTAGGCGGAGCCGGAAGTTTATACGTTGATCCCGATCACACAAAGACAGTTGTAGACGTAACGCCTTTCCCCGACGAAGCGATGCCTGTTGTAAACGGACACGCAAAAGCGCTTGGGGAGCTTCGCAAGTTTGACGACGTGAACTGGACGTACATCAGCCCTGCCGGTGATTTTCAAGCTGACGGCGAAAGAACAGGCAAGTACGTTCTCGGCGGCGAAGAGCTTGTTCTCAACAGCAAAGGCGAAAGCGTGATTTCTTATGCCGATTATGCGATCGCTATGGTTGATGAAATCGAATCAGGCAAGCATATCAAAGAGAGGATAAGCGTTGTAAGCGAGTGATGAATTTCACCGTCTGCATTGATTTTTTGCCTGTAATGTGGTATATTGCAAGCAGGAGGCGATGATATGCAGATTTCAAGTAAGTTTACAATAGGAGTGCATCTCCTTGCCGTTACAGATTATTTTGGTGAAGACGAAAAAGTGACAAGCAATATTCTCGCAGGAAGCATAGGGGTAAACCCTGTAATCGTCAGAAACGTTATGGGGGACCTCAAGGAAGCAGGACTGATAAGCATAAGCCAGGGCAAGAGCGGAATATCATTGACAAAATCACCTGAGCAGATCACATTTTACGACGTATACAAGGCAGTAGACAGCGTAAACGACGACGGACTTTTCCACTTTCATGAGCATCCGAATCCGGAATGCCCGATAGGCAGGAATATCCATAAAGCTATGGATTCCAAACTTGAAAAAGTTCAGAAACGCATGGAAGATGAGATGAAAAATATCACGCTTGCCGATGTTATGACGGATATTCAAAACGAATTAGATAAGAAATGAAACAACGCCTCCGAGCCGATGCTGTTCGGGGGCGCTGCTTTTTTGTTTCTTTTTTCTTCAATTAATGCAGCAGTCACGCCGCATTTTTCGTCAAACTATTTAATATACGCAGTTTATAATATTTCCGTCAAGGAAAGATACGATGTTTTCATATACCACGTCAAGAAGGCGTACTCTCGTTTCGTAACCCGCCCAGGCAATATGAGGAGTTATAAAACATTTATCGCACTTTATTAGCGGATTGTCCTTCTTCGGCGGCTCGCTTGAAAGAACGTCAACCCCTGCGGCGTAAAGTCTGCCGCTGTTGAGAGCGTCGGCAAGAGCCTGTTCGTCAACTGAAGCTCCCCTTGCCGTATTGATAAGGATTGCGCTCTTTTTCATTTTTGAGATAAAATCCTTATTTATCATTCCCGTCGTTTCGGGAGTCAGCGGACAATGAAGCGAAACTATATCAGATTCCCTTGCAAGCTCGTCAAGGCTTACAAACCTGAAATTTCTCAAAGCCGGCATCGGCTTTTCTCTTGGAACGTAACAGATAATATTCATTTCATAAGCGTCGGCGATTCTTGCGACCGCCTGCCCGATTTTGCCGAACCCGATAATACCAATCGTTTTGCCCTCAAGACAGATAAGAGGAGTTTTGCAAAGGCTGAAATCCCTGCCGCTCGTCCATTCAAGATTGTGAACTGAATTATTATGAACAGCCACCTGATTGTAAATCTCGGTAATAAGTGCAAAAGTGAGCTGAGCCACAGCGTTGGTTGAATAAGTCGGTACGTTGCACACGGGTATATTCCTCGCCTTTGCCGCCTCAACGTCAATTACGTTGTAGCCCGTTGCAAGCAGACCTATGTATTTAAGCTTCGGCGAGGCATCTATAACTTCTTTTGTAATAAGCGTTTTGTTGGTGATGACTATATCTGCGTCTTTTGTTCTCTCGGCTGTCAATTCCGGCGGAGTGTAGTCATAAGCTGTGAAGTCTCCGAGTTTTTCAAATCTTTCCCACGAAAGATCGCCGGGGTTGGACGTGTATGCGTCAAGGATAACAATTTTCATATCTTTTTCCCTTTCAAAAGAATATTTCGTACACTATGTTCATAGTATATCACATAAACCGATTATTTCAATAATCGTTTGTGAAAAATTTACAAAGGAGCAAAAATAATTTATCACTTGTTATAATTGCTATTTTTGAAAGATTGTGGTATAATACTTTTATTGAAGGAGGATGATTATATGAGTCCTTTCAGAGTAAAAAAAATAATCAGACAGAACGATAAAATGTGTCTGGATACCCTGAGCCGCGAATGCAATATACAATTCCGTCACAGATTCTTCAAGATGTCAGACGATATGTTTTTTTGTGAAGACTGCGGTACAAACCGCCACTACATAAAGAAGATTTCGCTTTACGGATGGCTTCACCTGCCGTTCTATCACGTGGAATATATGACATTTTAAATTGCCTCGGATTTTTCCGGGGTTTTTTATTGTATAAATAAGTAAAATGTGATAAAATGAAGTGTAAAACTAAAAAAGGGGAATTATTTATGGCTGAAATTTCAAAAAGACCTTATAAAGAATATGCGATTTATCAGATCTGGCCCCGCAGCTTCTGCGACGGCAACGGCGACGGCATAGGCGATCTCAAGGGAATCTATTCCAAGCTCGACTATATCAAGAGCCTCGGAGTTGACGTTATATGGTTTTCACCGCTCTACCCTTCTCCCAATGCAGATTACGGATACGATATTTCCGATTACAAAGATATCAACCCCGAATTCGGTACGCTTGACGACTTTAAAATGGTGCTTGACGGCGCTCACGAAAGAGGGATGAAGGTTCTTATGGACCTCGTTGTCAACCACACTTCCGATCAGCACCGCTGGTTTAAAGAAAGCCTCAAGGGTGAAGACAATCCGTACCACAGCTATTACCATTGGAAAAAAGGCAAAGGCAAAAACGGCAAGAAACCCCCGAACAACTGGCTTTCCACTTTTGAGGGCGGAGCATGGGAATACAACGAAAAGCTCAATAAATTCTACCTTCACGTTTTTGCAAAAGGTCAGCCCGACCTTAATATGGATAATCCCAAGGTTCGTGACGAAGTAAAGAGCATTATGAAATTCTGGCTCGATATGGGCGTTGACGGTTTCCGTGAAGACGTTATCACATTTATTTCAAAGCCTGCAAATTATCCCAACGGATTCCCGCTTCCTGCGGCAACAGGCGTTGAGCATTACAAAAACGGTCCTCACGTTCACGAATATCTAAAAGAATTCAAAGACGAAGTTCTCAGCAAGTACGACTGCTTCACCGTAGGCGAAAGCCCGATGATGACTATGAAAAACGCCCTGCCGTATATCACAGAGGGCGAAAATCAGGTGCTTGATCTTATGTTCCACTTCCAGCATCAGGAGGCGGACTGCTTCATGACGGAATGGGTGCCGCTGCCTTTCAGCCTCAGAAAGCTCAAAAAGGCGTTTTCAACGTGGCAGTATGCGCTTTACGGCAAAGCGTGGAATTCACTTTAC
>CADAMY010000058.1:6319-17644 GCA_902789095.1 Oscillospiraceae bacterium
TATTTCCAGTGCGGCACTCCGTTTATCTATCAGGGTCAGGAAATCGGTATGACCAACCCGAAGATCGACTCCATTGACAAATACAAAGACGTTCTGACCTTCAACAACCTTAAAATTGCAAAGAAGCTTCACCTGAGCGACAAGCTGTTCCTTAAACTCGCAAACAGGGCAAGCCGTGAAAATTCAAGAACTCCGATGCAGTGGAGCGATGAGAAATACGCAGGATTTTCCACAGTAGAGCCGTGGTTTGTTCTCAACGACAACTACAAGGAAGTAAACGTTGCGGCGGAGGAAAAAGACCCCGATTCCGTGCTCAATTACTACCGCAAAATCCTCTCTCTTCGCAAGGAAAATGAAATATTCATTTACGGCGACTATAAAGAGCATTATAAACATTCCGGCTCATTCTACGTTTATGAGAGAAATTACAAGGGCAAACGAGCTTTGATAATCTGCTCATTCAAAGAGAAAAAGCTGAAATTCACCGCTCCCGAAGGATTCGATCTTTCAAAAGGCACGCTTGTACTCGGCAACTACCATTCAAACGCCATAACGGACAACGGATTTGTTACTCGTCCTTATGAAGCAAGAGTTTATCTTTTTGAGGCTGAATGATGAAAGAAAACGATATTATAAAAAAAGCCAATGCTATTCTGCCGTCCGAGGCGCAGTATAACTTCTGCGAGCTTGAGTTTTTAGCTCTGATCAACTTCAATATGTGCACGTTCACAAACTGTGAAAAAGGCACGGGCAGAGAGCAGGAAAAATATTTCAATCCTCCCGAACTTGACGTAAAGGGCTGGATAACGACTGTTAAAAACGCCGGGATGAAGGGCGTTATACTGAACGTAAAAGACGTTGACGGATTCTGCATCTGGCAGACCGAGCAGACTGACCACAGCGTTAAAAATTCACCGTGGCTTGACGGCAAGGGCGACGTAGTAAGAGCCGTAGCCGACGAATGCCGTGAGCAGGATATTAAATTCGGTATATATATTTCGACCTACGACCTGCACGAAAGCACTTTCGGCACAGAAGACTACGATAAATTCTTTGTATCTCTGCTGACTGAGCTGCTCACTTGGTACGGCGATATTTTCTGCGTCTGGTTCCCGAAAAAAACGGGGCCGGAGCATAAATACAACTGGCAGCTTTATTATGAAACAGTAAGAAAATTACAGCCCGAAGCCGTAATATGCGACTGCGGACCGGATATTCGCTGGGTAGGTCACAACGGCGGAGTTGAAAGAAAAGAAGAATGGAGCGTCGTTCCCTACACTCTGCTCAACAACGCTCCCGTTTCAAGGCTTGTTGAGCCTGACCTCGGCAGTATCAGAAAGCTTAAAAAGGCAAGCGACCTCGTCTGGTATCCTCCGATAACCTATATTCCCCTTCGCAAAGGCTTTTATTTTCACAAGCAGGAAGATACCGACATCAAAATGCTTTCCAACATTCTTGACGTCTACTTCCGTTCCGTCGGCAATAACGGCGTATTTGCGCTTTGCGTTTCGCCCGATTTTTTCGGCAAACTCGATAAAAAAGACGTTGACTCGCTGTTTACTCTCGGCGCTCAGCTGAGGGTGGAATTCAAAACAAATTTTGCCGCAGAAGGAAAATTCACTTCTGAAGATGAAAAAGATAAAGCTCACGGCGCTGATAAGCTCGGCGCAGAAAACGGATACTGGCACAGCGGCGACAAGAGCAAAAACATTTCCGTTACTCTTGATATGGGCAAAGTGAATTTCATCAACAAAATAGTGCTCGCCGAAAATACAAAAACAGGTCAGCAGATCGAGAAATTCACCCTCAGCTATTTCTTTGACGGCAAATGGAGAAAAATATATTCGGGCAGCACGATCGGCAGAAAGAAAATCTGCCTGATAGAGCCCACTAATGCGCGAAGGATCCGTCTTGACATTAAAAAGACGAGAGGCTTTGCAACGCTTAAATCATTTGAAGTGTATTAAGGAAGGTGACGGTATGACAGAGAAACTTCAGGAAATAATCGACAACAGCAAAAGCACTGTTTTTTTCGGCGGAGCGGGAATTTCCACCGAAAGCGGAATACCCGATTTCCGTTCGGTTGACGGACTTTATAATCAGAAATATGACGTGCCGCCCGAAGTTATACTCAGCCACACCTATTTTATGAATCACACGAAGGAGTTTTTTGACTTCTACCGTGATAAAATGCTCGCTTTATGGGCAAAGCCGAATGCGGCGCATACGAAGCTGGCTCAGCTTGAAAAGAACGGTAAGCTCGACTGCGTTATTACTCAGAATATTGACGGACTTCATCAGGCGGCAGGGAGCAAAAACGTGCTTGAGCTTCACGGTTCCGTTCACCGCAATTACTGTATGAAGTGCGGCAAATCGTATTCAGCCGAATATATACTTGAGAGCAAAGGTATTCCGAGATGCACCTGCTCAGGAATTATAAAGCCGGACGTTGTGCTGTATGAGGAGCCGCTCGACGAATTCGTTACGAAATCAGCCGTAAGAGCCATTCAGAGAGCCGACACACTGATAATTTCGGGAACATCGCTGACAGTTTACCCTGCGGCTGGAATGATATATTATTTCGGCGGCAGAAATCTTGTTCTGATAAACAGGGACTCCACTCCGGCTGACAGCAGCGCCGACCTCGTTATCCACGGCAAAGCAGGCGAAGTATTCAGTAAAATCAACGCATAACAATAATCAAAGGAGACTTTTAAATGTCATATAAAAGAATTCTGACAGTTCAGGATATTTCCTGTTTCGGTCAATGCTCGCTTACGGTAGCCTTACCGATTCTTTCTGCGGCAGGGCATGAGACTTGTATTCTGCCCTCAGCCGTTCTTTCCACCCACACGGCGGGATTCAGCGGATACACTTTCCGTGACCTGACAGACGATATCCCCGCCATCACAGACCATTGGAAAAAGGAAACCATAAAATTTGACGCAATATATACGGGCTATCTTGGCAGCACACAGCAGATCGACTACGTTCGTGATATGATAGCCACGCTCGGGAATGATGATTTTGTAAGCATAGTTGACCCTGCAATGGCGGACAACGGCAAGCTTTACCCTGCGTTTGATATGGAATTTGTTGAAAGAATGAAGACACTCGTTTTTTCAGCGGACATAATTCTGCCCAATATTACTGAAGCGTGTCTGCTCGCCGACTTTGAGTACCGTGAAGAGTACGACGAAGAATATATCGACTCTCTGCTTGCCGCTCTGAGCGAAAGAGGCGCAAAGACTATTATTCTCACAGGCGTCAGCTATTCGGATAAAACAACGGGTGTTGCCGTTTATCAGGATAATAAAAAATCTTATTACGAGCACCGCAAGATTTCAAAAGGCAGTCACGGCACCGGCGACGTATACGCTTCTGCATTTGTCGGAGCGTATCTTCACGGAAAATCCGCTTTTGATTCAGCCGGCATCGCCGCAGAATATACGGTCAGATGTATTGAAAACACCGTTGACGACGCTTCGCATTGGTACGGCGTAAAATTCGAGCCTGTACTCCCCTTTTATATTGATTGCCTTAAATAAAAACTGAATCTTAAATAAAAACAAGAGCAGAGTGAATCGGTTCACTTTGCTCTCTTGTTTTTACAGAAAAATCGCCTCATCTGCCACGGAAAAATTACCGTTAACAGACGAGGCGAGGTTTTTTATTTATCTGCCGCCGTGGCAGGAGCCGCCCATGGGACAGGAACCGCAGTTGCCGCCGCAGGTGGACTTGCCCTGTTTCTTATCCCTTATAAGGACGAACACAGCCAGCGCAATAACAGCGATAACAACAAGGCAGATGATTATTGTCGCAATATTGCTCATTATCCAATGAATCATGGTTTCAGCTCCTTTTTGTATTTATTATTTTTTGAGTTTCTTTGTAAACGTAGTAGCCTCTGAATACTTCTTGATGAAAAGCATATAGATTATTACGCAAAGAACTGCAATGGCAAATATAAGACCTGCAATGTTTACGTTGCCTGTGAAGAGATTGCCGAACTGGTTGATCATAAGAGCTATCGCATAAGCAAAGCTGCACTGATAGAGAATAGCGAACCAAGTCCATTTTGCGTTGTTCATTTCACGCTTGATTGCGCCGATTGCCGCAAAGCAGGGTGCGCAAAGAAGGTTGAATACAAGGAATGAGAAGCCTGTGATTCCCGTGAATGCAGCCGCAAGATTCTGATATACGGTTGCGTCTGCCGTGCGGTAAAGAATACCCATGGTGCCGACAATGTTTTCTTTTGCAACAAGGCCTGTAATAGAAGCAACAGCAGCCTGCCAGTTGCCCCAGCCGAGAGGCGCAAATATCCATGCGATGACGTTGCCGATTCTTGCAAGGATCGAAAGATCAAGCTCATCCTCTGCAAGCATACGGAATGTGCCGTCTACTACTCCGAAGTATGTTGTGAACCAAACAAGGATAGTTGAAAGAAGGATGATAGTACCTGCTTTTTTGATGAATGACCAGCCGCGTTCCCACATTGAACGAAGAACGTTTTTGAGAGTGGGAAGATGGTATGCGGGAAGCTCCATAACGAACGGAGCGGGATCGCCTGCAAAGATCTTTGTCTTTTTGAGCATGATACCTGAAATTATGATTGCCGCCATACCGATGAAATATGCGCTCGTTGCTATCAATGCTTTGCCGCCGAAAATAGCGCCTGCGATCATAGCGATAAACGGAACTTTTGCTCCGCATGGAATGAACGTTGTTGTGATGATAGTCATACGGCGGTCACGCTCGTTTTCGATAGTACGGGAAGCCATGATACCGGGAACGCCGCAGCCTGTGCCGACGAGCATCGGGATAAACGATTTACCTGAAAGACCGAACTTACGGAAAATACGGTCAAGAACGAATGCGATACGAGCCATATATCCGCACGCTTCAAGGAACGCAAGGAGAAGGAAGAGAACAAGCATCTGCGGAACGAATCCGAGAACTGCGCCTACGCCTGCTACGATACCGTCAAGTATAAGACCGCTGAGCCATTCGGGAGCATTAGCTTTTTCAAGCAGATTACCTACAAGCACCGGAACGCCGGGAACGTATACGCCGTCGTCAGCCGGGTCGGGCTCGTCAAAACCGTTCTTTTCAAAATAATCAACTGCTTCAAGATATGAAGTGCCGATCGTTGACTCTTCTTCGTCCTTTGAAAGGTTTTCGGGAACTTCGCTGTAATAAACGGTCATTTCGTCAAGAGCGAGAGTTTCTTCATCCTCAACCTCTACCGTTGCTTTTTCTTCAGCGCCCGTAACTGCTTTCATTTCGACCAGAGCTGTTTCTTCGTCAAAATCTTCTGCCTCAGTATCAAGCTCGTAATAAGCGTTTACGGCATTGAAAGCGTCTGAATATGCTTCAGCTTTTTCATTGTAAGCGCTGCTGCCGATACCGAAAAGATGATAACCGTCGCCGAAAAGTCCGTCGTTTGCCCAGTCGGTAGCCATAGCGCCGGGACCCATCATTGCGATCCAGTAAACCACAAACATTATTACCGCAAAAATCGGAAGGCCGAGCCAGCGGTTTGTAACGATTTTGTCAATTTTATCAGACGTTGTAAGGCTGCCCTGATTCTTCTTTTTGTAGCAGGCCTTCATAAGCGAAGCTATGTAGATATAGCGCTCGTTCGTGATAATGCTTTCAGCATCGTCGTCAAGCTCTTTTTCAGCCGCCGCAATATCTTTTTCGATATGAGAAAGAGTATCTGCGGGAATATTGAGCTTTTCAAGCACCTTTTCGTCGCGTTCAAAAACTTTGATCGCATACCAGCGCTGCTGCTCTTCGGGCATTGAGTGAACTACTGCTTCCTCAATGTGAGCGATTGCGTGCTCAACAGGGCCTGAGAAAGTATGCTGAGGAACTGTTTTTGTGTTTTTAGCGGCGTTTATTGCCTCTTCAGCCGCCTGAGTTACGCCTTTTTCTTTCAGAGCGGAAATCTCTACGATTTTGCATCCGAGCTGGCGTGAAAGCTCGGCAATATTGATTTTGTCCCCGTTCTTTTCAACAATATCCATCATGTTGATAGCTATTACAACGGGTATTCCGAGCTCCATGAGCTGAGTTGTGAGATAAAGGTTTCTTTCAAGGTTTGTACCGTCTACAATATTGAGAATCGCATCCGGACGCTCTTCAATAAGATAGTTACGGGCAACAACCTCCTCAAGAGTATAAGGGGAAAGCGAATATATACCCGGCAGGTCGGTGATTATAACACCGTCATGCTTTTTTAATTTACCTTCCTTTTTTTCTACTGTTACGCCGGGCCAGTTTCCTACAAACTGATTGGAGCCTGTAAGTGCGTTGAACAACGTTGTTTTACCGCTGTTCGGGTTACCGGCAAGCGCTATGCGCAGATCCATATTTCATTCTCCTTTCCTGTTAATTCAAACGAGGGTTATTCAACCTCGATCATTTCAGCGTCAGCTTTACGAAGTGATAATTCGTAGTTTCTTACGGTAACTTCGATCGGGTCGCCGAGAGGCGCAACCTTGCGTACATATACGTCAGTGCCTCTTGTGATGCCCATATCCATTATGCGGCGCTTGACTGCGCCTTCGCCGTGAAGCTTTACAACCTTTACGGTTTCACCGATATTAACGTCTCTGAGTGTCTTCATCTATATTTCCTCCTTGTCGGTTTTTAAGACAATACATTAAATCATTATCTTGCGAGCGAGCGCTTCGCCCAGCGCTATGCGTGATTCCTTGACTTTGACGATAACGTTGCCGTTTGTGATATTTATAACGGAAACCGTCCCGCCGACATTGAATCCTAAATTTTCAAGATGCTGCTTGACTTCGGGCGTTCCGCCGATTTTCATTATAGTAAGCTCTGTGCCTTTGTCGGCAAGCGTCAGTGGCATCATATTATTCACTCCCTTTCGGATATGAAATTCCACATCAATTAGTCTAATCTAACTTATCAGTTATAGTATACTAACTTAAAACAAAATCGTCAAGGTTATTTTTGAAAAAAATCTGTCGAAAGCCAAAAATCGTCAGTTTTCACATTTGGTAAGTTAAAACTAACTATTCATTTTGTATAAAGTAACTATTGACTGTAAAATAAGCCGAAATATATAATTAAATAAAGGTTAGCTTTTTCTAACTATTATATTGAATCATTATTGTTAAGGCTCATTCAGCCTGTGATAAAGGAGCATTTTTATGGCAATAGTTGAATTTAAAAACGTGACGAGAGTATACACGAGCGGCGACCATGAGCTAAGAGCGCTTGACGGAGTGGATATGACGCTCGACAAGGGTAAATTCGTCGTAGTTCTCGGTCCGAGCGGAGCGGGCAAAAGCACCCTGCTGAACATTCTCGGCGGACTTGACAGCCCGACTGAAGGCAAAGTAATAGTTGAGGGCAGAGATATTTCAACGCTTTCAAACGACGAGCTTGCCGATTACAGAGCAAAAACGGTCGGTTTCGTCTTTCAGTTTTACAACCTTGTGCCGACGCTGACAGTTCACGAAAACGTATCACTCGTCAAAGAAATAGTTCCCGACGCTCTTTCTGCAACAAAAATGATCGAGGAAGTCGGGCTTTCCGACCATCTTAAAAACTTCCCCGCAGAGCTTTCCGGCGGCGAACAGCAGAGAGTTTCCATTGCCAGAGCGCTTGCAAAAAATCCGAAAATCCTGCTGTGCGACGAGCCTACGGGAGCTCTTGACTCCGAGACAGGCGTGCTTGTGCTCAAGCTGCTTCTTAAAATGGCAAGAAGCTACGGCAAAACCATCGTAATAGTTACCCACAACCAGAATATCGCAAAAATGGCGGATACTGTAATAAGAGTAAAAAACGGCAGAATAGTTTCAAAAGAGGACCAGCTCTCCCCTGCTTCGGCGGATGAAATAGATTGGTAAGGTGAGCGGAATGTTTAACAAAAAACTTTTGCGTACAATGGGGCTTTATAAAGCGCAGTTTATCTCGATGATAATAATGATCGCGCTGGGCATAGGCATTTTTGTCGGCTTCAATATGGAATGGGTCAGCATAGAAACGAACGTATCGAAATTTTTTGACGAATCGAATCTTGCCGATTACCGCATTGTTTCGCAGGAAGGCTTCACAAAAGAAAAGGCGGACAAAATCGCCGAAATCGACGGAGTAGACGCCGCATCAAGATTTTTTTCCGCAAATGCGGATATTGAAGAATACGACGGCAAGGCAGCTTCACTTACCGTTACGGAAAATCCCGACGTTTCGGGATTCGTGCTGATGCAGGGCGAAGAATATGACGCAGAGAGCCGTGACGGAATATGGCTTTCGGACAAATTTGCGGAAACAAACGGAATCAAAACCGGCGACAAACTTACGTTTGTTTATTCAGGCATAAAGTTTGACGGCACGGTCAAAGGACTTGTTAAATCCGGCGAATATATGATATGCGTAGTTGACGAAACTCAGGTGATGCCGAATTACGAAAAATTCGGATTCGCTTATATTTCGCCCGAAATGTTTAAAAGATGTATGCCGGCTGAGTTTTATCCTCAGATAAACGTAATCTCCTCGCTGAGCAAAACTGACTTTACAAAAAGAGCTGACTCGGCGCTCGGCAAAACGTCGCTGATAATCACAAACGACGAAGTCGTATCATACAAAGAAGCCATGGGCGAAGCCGAAGAAGGCAAAACGATGGGATCGATTCTGCCTGTCGTGTTCCTCGTCATCGCCGTTCTTACAATGGTCACTACGATGCACAGACTGACCGCCAAAGAAAAGATACAGATCGGCACGTTCAAGGCTCTCGGCTTCCGCGATAAAAAAATAAGGCGGCACTACACTTCATACGCATTTTTCATCGGAATTGCCGGCTCCGTTCTCGGTATCGGGATAGGATATTTCTTAGCGTGGTTCATTATGAATCCCAACGGAGCTATGGGCACTTATTTTGATATGCCCGAATGGAAACTGCCGATGCCGTGGTTCTGCGTAGTGATTATCATTGCCGTTATACTGCTGCTGACGCTTATAGGCTATCTGTCCGTAAGAGAAATGCTAAAAGGCACAGCCGCAGACGCTCTGCGCGCATATTCGCCTAAAAAAGTAAAACACATGGCGATAGAAAGAACGGCGCTTTTCCACAAGCTTTCATTCGGCACCCGCTGGAATCTTCGCGACACTGTCCGCCATAAATCGAGAACGGCAATGAGCTTCATAGGCGTAGTGGGCTGTACCGTGCTGATAATCGCATCATTCGGCATGAAGGACACGATGGATGCTTTTATAAATACATATTACACCGAAGCTGCGGCTTATGCTTCAAAAATTTACCTTGCGGACGAAGCTGACGACGAAGCGAGAAAAGAAATAATCAAAAAATACAACGGTGACTGGAGCTCGTCTGTAAGCGTTCAGCTCAACGACGACAAGGCAGTTTCACTCGATATATACAATAACGATAATTCGCTCGTAAAATTCCCCGGTGAAGACGAAGGCTATACTTCAATTAAAAAACAGGGCGCTTATGTCTGCATGAGGCTCAAAAAAGAATTTGATATAAAAGAGGGCGACCGGCTCGTAATCAGTCCTTTCGGCTCCGATGACGAATACGTCGTAACAGTCGCCGGATTTATGAGAAGCCTTACGGAAAGTATAGTTATTTCCCCGGAATACGCTTCAACTCTCGGCATAGAATATAAGCCCGATTCGGTCTATACCGAAACTCTCAAGGGCGATATTGCAGACAGCCCTGCAATCAAGAGCATTCAGACAAAAGAAAGCATTGAAGAATCGTTCGACACATTTATGCAGATAATGAACACGATGGTAGCTATGCTCATCACCGCCGCCGTGATTCTCGGAATCGTCGTGCTTTACAATCTCGGAGTTATGAGCTATACTGAGCGTTACAGGGAGATGGCAACGCTCAAGGTTGTCGGATTCAAAGATAAAAAGATCGCCGCCATACTCACAGGTCAGAACATCTGGATTTCCGTAATCGGTATCGCGGCAGGCATACCTGTCGGGATATTCCTGCTCAGTTATCTTCTTGACGCTCTGGCAGGCGAATATGAGATGCAGCTTGCGATTTTCCCGCTGACGTATATAATCACAATTATACTTTCCCTCGGAGTATCGCTGACTGTCAGCTTCTTCGTAGCCCGCAAAAACAGGAAAATAGATATGGTCGAAGCGCTCAAAGGCGCAGAATAGGAGGAAAATAATGATAAAAACCACACTTTCGATTGACGGTATGATGTGCTCGATGTGCGAAGCTCACATCAACGACGTTATCCGTAAAAATTTTGACGTAAAGAGCGTATCTTCTTCACATTCAAAAGGCAGAACGGAAGTTATATCCGAAACCGAGCTTGACAAAGAGCTTCTCAAAAAGAGCATAGCGGACACAGGCTACACTCTTGAAGGCGTATCAAGCGAGCCTTACGAAAAGAAAAAGTTTTCGCTGTTCAAAAGAAAATGAAAAGACACGATCCGCAGGTGATGAATCTGCGGATTTTTTTAGCTTAAGCGCCATGACTGAGCGAATCACTCCGGATGACAGAAACAAACAGAACGATTTAACAGTTTATTTAATTGACAAAGAGGTATAATTATGGTATAATTATGCCACGATAATTAAGCGAGGTGATTATAATGCGTATTATCCCTATCAGAGATTTAAAAAACACAAGCGAAATATCCAACTTATGCCACCAGTCGGACGATCCCGTATTCATTACCAAAAACGGTTACGGCGACATGGTGATTATGAGCATGGAGTCTTACGAAAAAAAGATGTTTTTGCAGGATGTTGAGAGGATGCTCGAAGAATCGGAAGAGGATATAAAAGCCGGCAGAGTTTCAGACGGATTTGAATTTCTTGAAAAGCTCAAGGAGAAGTATCGTGTATAAGCTTAATTTTACTCAAAACGCAAAAGATGATATGGAAAAAGCCGTTGATTATATTTCAATAAACCTGAATAATCCGGCAGCGGCTTCTGATCTTGCTGAAAAAGTCAGCCGAAAATTAGAATTGCTTGTTGAAAACCCTAAAATGTATCAGCTTTGTGACGATGTTAAATTGAAAGAGCTTGAATACAGAAAAATTGTTGTGGATAATTATATTATTGTTTATAAAGTCAATGAAGAAAAACAAATCATTTATGTTTTGCGCTTTTTCTACGGCAGACAGGATTATATAAATTTAATATGAACTTTGCACCCGCTTCAGGCAGGTGCTTTTTTTGCATTTAACGATGTGCGCGGAACGATAAGAGTTTAAACAAAAATCAACCCGTTCGGCGAAAAGGATTTTTTTATCCGATTTCGGCTAATCTATTGACAAAATTACACAAAAAGTAT
>CADAMY010000059.1 GCA_902789095.1 Oscillospiraceae bacterium
GGCGGAATCCTTTATCTTCAGACTTTCCTTGTTAAAAAGACTGAGGCTGAAAGACCTTCCGTTCAGTTTATTACTCCTTCTGCTGATACCGAAGTTAAAGTATATAACGAAAACGGCTCTTTGATTGATGCGGTAAATTCAGATTTTCTCTATCTCCTTGAGCCCGGCAATTATACTTATATTGCTTCAAGACCCGGTTATGTAACGACTCAGGCTATTCCTTTCACGGTTACTCAGCAGGAATATAATAACAATGTCAAGAAAAAGATTAACGTCACCCTTGAGGTAAACAGCGACCTTGTATATACTTATTTCTATGTGCCTGAAACGATTTACCTCAGCGGCGCTGACAACAGAACTTTTGAAAGCTATGTTGACAGGCAGAATACGCCCGACGGCGAATTGAACAGAGCAGCTTCAACGACCGGTAATATCTACTTCGAGCGTGAAGGCGCTACTGATATCCGTATTACCTACTCTACGGTTGAGGGTGTTTCGGTCAACTCGCTTAACGCTGTAAACCTTGAATCCGCCGGACCGAAGCTGATAGGTACTATCAATTCCGGTATTATGAGCACAAGCCTCGGTTCAGGCGAGCATTCAATGATTGAATGGACTGCAAACTATAAGTGCGACGGCAGAGATATGGTATCAAAAGCATATACTTATATCTATGCCCCGCTTTCAGGCGGCAATTCAGCTATCGCTGCAGGCGGTTATGCAGAAACAAATAAAGCGCTCGGATGGCTTCATTCAACCATGAGCATTACTGCTACAATGTGGGCGGTAGGTCTTCATGGTATTTCAGGCGGCTACGCAGGCTATAAATATTCACCTAACGGCGGTCAGACTCTTGTAAGCTCTTCGGGAGTCGGCAGCATTACAACTACCGGTATGGGCATGGGAACCGCTGACGATAAGTCAAACGGCGGTTCAAAGAGTGTTGAAGCCGGCAGCGGAACGGGTGTACTTATGATAGATACAAGCCGTTACAACAATTTCGGTCAGATTCCGGGATTGAAATTCGGTCTTGATATCAATAATGTCTCGAGTGATGAAGACAATGGTACACAGTACGTTGAATTCAACGGTCAGCGCATTTTTGAAAAGACCGATAAGCGCACAGGTGAATTGAGCGGTCAGAGAATTTTTGAGTCAAGCTCAACAAATAATCCTGTCAACTGCCCGATCAATACGACTCAGTCACAGATCGGAATTACCGGTTACGCTTCATGCTCAAAGGAAAGCCGAACTGACTCGGTAAAAGGCAACCTTTTGATTGAGCTCAGCTATGTAAACAAGGATTCACTCAGAGCACGTTACAACAACGCTATCAAGTTTGCATATCAGCCTGACTGGTTTGAAAATACGGAAGATTATAATTCTTACGTTGAAGCGATCAAGAACGCTGAAAGAGTTCTCGGTAATCCCGCTTCAAATGCTTCTGAAATAAATGACGCATCAAATGCTATAACGGCTGCTATGAACGGCGTTACTCTTATTCAGGGTTCGGCAACAGTCAATCACATTGATGCAAACGGCAATATCCTTGAAACAGAGACGATTCCTTATACAATGTGCGACACAATAGTTGTTTCATCAAAGGATATAGAAGGCTATACGTATTCTGAAAGCTGGACTGAAACAAACGAAAGGAATTTCGTTGTTAACGAAGGCACAGAGGAATACAAAAACCTTATGACTCTCAAAACTGCTTATACGTTCAACTTCATGTATGAAGCAAATAAATTTGACGTAACTTATAATTCTCCCGATACATCTTATGTTCCGGATGCAAAATCATTTGCGGAATATAATGCGCAGTATACGCTTCCTTCATCTGTACCGCAGAAAGCAGGTTATGATTTCAGCGGCTGGTATCTTGATGCTGACGGCAGCGTTTATCCCGCAGGAGGTAAAGTTGAGTGGACGTTCCTTCAGGACGGTGAATTTACCGCAGAGTGGACTCCCAAAACATATAAAGCATTATTTGACGTCAACGGCGGAAATTCTTCATACGGAATCAGCCAGATGGATGTAACTTTTGACGATATCTGCAATATCCCCGAAGAAATTCCTGAGAGAAAAGGCTATGCCTTTGTCGGATGGGACGTTTATGATTCGTCCGAAAATCTGATAGGTACATATACGGCAGGCGGAAGATTTGTATGGGCTTATGCTGAAAATCTTAATTTCGTTGCTAAGTGGGATATCGTTGAGTTTATGCTCAGCTTTGATTCAAAGGGCGGCACTCAGTTTGACAGCAGAACTGTCAGCTATGGCTCAGAGTACGGCGAGCTTCCCGCTCCTGTAAAAGAAGGTTACCATTTTGACGGCTGGTATTTTGACGAGGACTATACAATGCCCGTTCAGCCGACGACGGCTGTAACAATTACCGAGGATCATACAGTTTACGCAAAATGGTCTGTCGGCAGCTATACGATCACATATAAGGTTGACGGCGAAGTTTACGCAAGCGAAACTTATGATTTCGGCGATACAGTCAAAGCTCTTTCAGCTCCCGCAAAAGAAGGCTATACTTTCTCAGGCTGGTCGTCAGTTCCGTCAACAATGCCCGCAAACGATGTTGAAGTAACAGGTACTTTCACAATTAATAAGTATAAACTCACCTATATGCTTGACGGCAGCGTTTATAAAGAATTTGAGCTGAACTACGGCGATCAGATTGAGACTGTCACCCCTGCAGAAAAGGAAGGATATACATTCACGGGCTGGGGTAACGTTCCTGCTGTAATGCCTGCAAATGATGTAGTTGTTTCGGGCGAATACAGAATCAACGAATATACTCTCACTTATTACGTTGACGGCGCAATTTATGTTACTGAAAAGCATAATTACGGCGAAGATATTTCAATGCTTGTCCTTCCGCCGAAGACAGGATATACCTTCTCAGGATGGGATGTTTCAATCAATACCATGCCGGCAGAAAACGTAAATATTTACGGTGCTTATACTCTGAATGAGTATCATATCAACTATTATATCGACGGCGAACTTTACAAGACTCAGACTTATCATTATCAGGATGCGGTAACTCCTGTTGAAAATCCTGTTAAACCCGGTTATGACTTCTCGGGCTGGGGCGTAATTCCTTCCAAGATGCCTGCAAGAGACGTAACCGTCAACGGATCATTTATTGCAAAGCAGATATCCTACTACTTCCTGATCGATAATAAGATCGTTTCAAGCTACACTATCAGAGGCACGGTAGGTACTCCGATTACGGCTCCGGCTGTAATGGCTCCTGAAAACTATGAGTTCTCCGGCTGGTCACCGAGTGTTCCTTCAACAATGGGATCGGAAAATATCTTCTTCTACGGTACTTTCAACAAGGTTAAATCATTTGTTGATTTTGATCTCAACGGCGGCTCAGGCGCAGTGCCTTCAAAGACTGCGTATACAGTAGGATCAACAATAGCTCTTCCTTCTGCTGTTGTTAAATCGGGCTACAATTTCGGCGGCTGGGCAGAAACCGCAGACGCTGAAACAGGTGTTTATAACTATACAGTAACAGATAAGGATACAACGTTCTACGCAGTATGGAGCGCTATTCCGGCAGCCATTGAACCTGCTGATAATTCTGATACAGTTGTAAATGCAGTTACAAAGCTCATCAGCGGTCTTGTTGAAAGAATTACAACTTCTGCGTTCACAAACGATTATATCGAAGTAACGGGAACTGACGCAGAACTTGAAATCGAGCAGGGAATCGGATTCGGTACAGGCTCAAAAGCAATACTTTCCCAGAGCGGAAAGACCGTTATAACTTATGAAATCGTTATCTACGGTGACGTTGACGGCGACGGCATTGCGGACGGCAGAGACGTTCAGATAGCTCAGATGCTCGCAGACGGTATGCTCACTCAGGCAGACGTCAGCGCTTCGGTATTTGAAGCTGCGGACTGTGACCACAACGGCGTCATTGATGATAATGATGTCCAGCTGATCATCGGATCCGGTATTATGACCAAGACTATCGATCAGACTAAATAATAAACATTCATAAATGAAACTGCCGGGTCTTATCAATACGATAAGACCCGGCATAAACATGAATTAAAGCTCCTGCTGAATGTATGCAGGAGCTTCATCTTTATTATATAGCTGAGAAGTTTAATTATAAATCAATAAATTCAGATGCAGGATTGAACGGCGATTCTTCTTTTAACAGCGGTTTTTCAGGAGAAAGCATTTTGAAAATAAAATCATCAACCGTCTGAGGAATCTGATCTGTCTGCTTTATGTAAGGCTCGGATATTCTGCTTTGCGAGTCTTCCGTATCTGCCGAAACTCTGTAATAATATTTTTCGCCGATTACAATATCGCTGTCATAATAGTATGAACATGCTGTTTTACCGATAGGCGTGTAGCCTGAAAACTTACTGCGGCTTCTGTAAACTGTGTATAACAGTCCGCTTTGTGCAACTTTGATTTCAAGCTGAAGAGTTTTGCCGTTCTGCGTAATATTTTCTATTTCAGGCTGTGCCGGCAAAGCCCGTTCCCTGTGCGGAGAGCTAAGAGGGGAGTTGTAATCTTCCGTTTCGCCCAGGCAGCGCATCCTGTAATAGTAGCATTTACCCGGCTGCACCGAGTTGTCCGTAAATTCCGTTTCATTTGATTTTGCAGTACCGATGAGAGTAAAATCGTCGTCTGGAATTTCGCTTCGGTATATTTCGTATTCTGTCAGTTCATTCTGCTCAATGGCGGACCATTTTATTTTTATTTCATTTTCAGATATATTTTCGCTTTCAATTTCGTTTACAGACGGAAGAGTGACCGTAACGCTGCAGGCGGAGCAGGCGCTGCCGTAATTTGTTTGGGCAGTAATTACGGCGTTTCCTACGTTTTTCGCCTTAACTGTTCCGTTGTTGACTTCAATTACATCATTATTGCTAACGCTCCAGGATATACCGTTATCCGAAGCTTCAAGCGGCAGCACGGCTGTAAATATCTCATACGTCTCGCCGGGCGACATAGTCAGCTCAGCGTCGCTCAATACGAGCATCTGCGGTCTGTCGTCAATCGTTTTAAGCGAGTAAACAGGACCTTTATATGTAGTGCCGTTGATTACTGCATATGCGCAGTAATAATATGTTTTCAGCATCTCAAGCTTGCCTGCATATTCAGCTATACTGCATGAAAGATCCGTGCTTTTTTGCTTTGTGTATCCGGTTGTTCTGTATTTTGAAAGCGATGATTTATTTTCGCCGAAGTAAAATCCTGCCGATGAAACAGGGTAGCTTGACTGATTTTCCACTCTGCCGTGAAGAACGGCGTCTGAGCCGCTTATTTCGGTTGCTGAAGACGTAATTACCGCAAGAGTTGAAGTACGCTTAGCATGCGAGCCGTCGAGAGCGCCTGACTGAGACTGCGCATACTTATATTTCTGAGCGGCGTATTGCGCAAACGAAAATGAACCGACGTATGTTTTGGCGTCGTTGTAA
The DNA here is from genome assembly GCA_902789095.1 of Oscillospiraceae bacterium. Classification (GTDB taxonomy): domain Bacteria; phylum Bacillota; class Clostridia; order Oscillospirales; family Acutalibacteraceae; genus CAG-488. The sequence continues at coordinate 5,466 of CADAMY010000059.1, forward strand.
TCCGGTCTTGCGTAACCGATTATATAACCTGCGCCGACAGGTCTTGATTTAGCTTCAGCTCGGTATCCCTGATGGCTGCCTGTGTTGCCTTCAACGGTATAAACATATCCTCCTGAAACTCCGGTTACGATTCCGATATGCTTCTGAGTGGATCCTCCAGCCCAGTTATAAAATATAAGATCGCCCGTTCTTGGCGCCAGTTCTCCTCTTTTAAAATATCTTCCTCTTTCGCTGAACCAATTTGCAAATGCGGCGCAGTTTCCCATCCTCGGAATAACAGAAGTGCTGATTCCCGCCTGATTGGAGCACCACGCAACAAAGAAAGCACACCAGGCGACAGTCGGCATACCGAACCATGCGCCGTATTTTGTGTATCCGCCGTCCTGACCGGGTACAAGCGGCTTGCCGGTCGACGTGCTCAGCTCAGTATAACCTATCTGAGTTTTAGCTACGGCGATAAGGTCGGCAAGATTATGCCCCGTGTTTCTGTGAGTATTCGGAAAATTATCCGCATAATCGACAGCGGCGGAGCTTATACACATTGAAGAAGCAAATATAAAAATTGTCAGAATAATACAGATTGCCTTTTTCATAAAATTTAACCTTGTTTCAAAATATATATTTATTTTATCATAATAAGTCATTTCAGTCAATTTTATTGATGATAAAAATTTTTGCACAGGGTTTTGCACAATATATCAGATAAAATGCAAGTATAGAACGATTTTTACCACTACATATTGTAGACTGTGGGAAACTGACAACAAATTGACACCTTTTAGACACTTTTAAACGGCAAAAAGTGCAAAAATATGTGTAAAAAAAAGACTTGACAATAGGGTGATGATGCGTTATAATAACAGGGCTGTAAAGATAAAAAGCTTTACAGACAATCAGTTGAGGAGGAGTTAATACGGCAAAGAATCTTGACGTCATATTGCTGATGGATTTCTACGGCGATATGCTGACTAAAAAGCAGTATTCATTCCTTGATCACTATTATAATGACGATCTTTCGCTTTCCGAAATTGCCGCTAACGAAAACATCACCCGTCAGGGTGTCAGGGATGCGATCAAACGCGCTGAGGCGCTCCTTTATGAAATGGAGGAGAAGCTTGGTCTTGTAGCAAGATTTGAAAGCGTTAAAAGCGGACTGGAAGAAATTATCGAGTGTGCCGATCAGATAGGGGATTACAACCGCGAGCATACTCTTTCAAGAGAGATCAACGACTGCACCGCTAAAATCAAGGCGGTAGCAAAAACTCTTATAATGGAATAACAGGTGGTGAAATCATGGCATTTGAAGGACTTTCAGACAGACTTGAAGCTGCGTTTCAGCGTCTGAAAAGCAAGGGAACTCTTACCGAGGCTGACGTTAAAAGCGCAATGCGTGAGGTTCGCATGGCTTTGCTTGAAGCGGACGTAAACTATAAAGTTGCCAAGGATTTTACAAACAGAGTTACAGAGCGTGCCGTCGGCGAAAAGGTTATGGAAAGCCTGACCCCCGGCCAGATGGTTATTAAAATAGTAAACGAAGAGCTTACTGACCTTATGGGCGGAACTCAGTCCCGTCTTGCAATAGCCAATCATCCGCCTACAATTGTAATGATGTGCGGTCTTCAGGGCTCAGGTAAAACTACCCACAGCGCCAAAATCGCTCTCATGCTTAAAAATCAGGGTCACAGGCCGCTGCTTGTAGCCTGCGATATTTACCGTCCTGCAGCTATCAAACAGCTTCAGGTAGTCGGTGAGCAGGCAGGTGTTCCCGTTTTTGAAATGGGGCAGACTGATCCTGTTGTAATAGCTCAGAACGCTATAAAGCTTGCTAAAGATAAAGGCTATGACTATGTATTCCTTGATACGGCAGGTCGTCTTCATATTGATGAAGTGCTTATGGAGGAACTTCAGAATATCAAGTCAACCGTTCATCCGCATGAAATACTCTTTGTAGTTGACGCTATGACTGGTCAGGATGCGGTAAACGTCGCAAAAGCTTTTGACGATGCTCTCGGAATCGACGGCGTTGTTCTTACAAAGCTTGACGGCGATACAAGAGGCGGTGCGGCGCTTTCTATCCGCTCCGTTACAGGCAAGCCCATCAAATTCATCGGCGTCGGTGAAAAGCTTCATAATCTTGACGTTTTCCATCCGGACAGAATGGCGTCCCGAATCCTCGGCATGGGCGACGTGCTTTCTCTTATCGAAAAAGCGGAAATGGCTCTTGATGAGAAAAAGGCGGAAGAGCTTGAGCGCAAACTCAAGCAGAATAAGTTTGATCTTAATGACCTTATGGATCAGATAGACCAGATTCGCCGTCTCGGCTCTCTTAAAGATACGTTATCTCTCATTCCCGGTCTCGGCAAGCAGATAAAAGACGTTGAAATTGATGAAACTCAGTTTGATAAAATCAAAGCGATTATTTATTCAATGACCCCGCAGGAAAGAGAACATCCCGATATCATCAACCCTTCAAGAAAAAGAAGGATTGCGGCAGGATGCGGCAGGGATGTTGAAGCGGTCAACAAGCTTCTTGCTCAGCATAAGCAGATGCAGAAGATGTTCCGTCAGATGAATTCAGCCGGCAAAAAACGCCGCAGAAGAGGCAGACCCGACCTCTCACAGCTTAAAGGGTTTAATGTTTAATTCAGCACGCCGTATGATAATGCGTGATTGATAAATTTTAGTTTATTATAATATTTTTATTTTTGGAGGAAATTAAAATGGCAGTAAAAATCAGACTGCGCCGCATGGGCGCAAAGAAAGCACCTTTCTATCGTGTAGTTGTAGCAGATTCAAGATATCCCCGTGACGGCAGATTCATCGAGGAAATCGGCACTTATGATCCTATGAAGAGCGAAGATAACATCAATATCGACGCTGAAGCAGCTCAGAAATGGATCGCCAACGGCGCGCAGCCCACAGATACTGTTAAGGTTCTGCTTAAAAAGAGCGGCATCGTTAAATAAGCTGAGAGGTATCAACCTATGAAAGACTTATTGCTTTTAATTGCTCAGGGTCTTGTCAGCAATCCGGAAGAAGTATCGGTTACCGTTGATGATGTTGACGATAACGGCGTTACAGTTTATCATCTTCACGTTGCTGCTGACGATATGGGCAGAGTTATCGGCAAGCAGGGCAGAATAGCTAAGGCTATCAGAACGGTTATGCGTTCCGCTGCGAGCAGAAACGACGAAAAGATTTCAGTTGAAATTGAATAATAAAAGAGCTGAGGCGTTTTCGCTTCAGCTTTTTTCATTAAAAACGGGTAAAGGCGAAGCCCTTCCGTAAAATAAGAATAGCAGGGTGCAGATTTTTTGTTTTCTGCACCCTGATTTTATATTTATAAGTCTTTTACTTTTTATTCTTCGCTGAATGCGACAGCCCCGTTAAGCTGTTTAATACCAGATCCAGCCGAAGAGCACGATTTTTATAAACCATTGAAGAGCGGTATATTTTACCGTTATATCAAATATCATTTCGTTGCCGAGCGAGTCAACAGCGTGAATTTTTGTGCTGCCTTTTTTAGCCGCATAAACTTCGCCGTCTTTGTTTACCGTTGCGATTTTTTCGTTGTCAGAATAAATCTTTGTATATTTGAACCCCTCAAGATCAAGCTTTTTAGTTTCCTTATAATTCATTGTTACGCTTCTTGTAATCGATGTCGGATCATACGGTGTAGGAGTAGTGTCCTTCTGCCATACTGCGTAGTAAGTTGCGCTGTTGTCAAGAGTCAGATCTGCGCTCGGAGAAACCTGAGCTGACGACGCGTTTTTGTTAGTGCTCCAGCCCAGAAGCTTGTAGCCTTTTCTTGTAACATTGTAGTCAGAGAGAGTAAATATCGCTCTTTCTGAAAGTCCGCATGAATTATAAAGTATTTTCTTTGTGTCCATATAAGAGCCTGAGCCGCCGTTGGGATCAAGGGTGAGCTTAACCTCTTTGCTGTAAACAGCATAGTACGTCATATCCTTTGAGATTTCAAAGCTCATACCTGCCGGCATGAAAAGGGATACGGGTACCTTGCTGAGCTCTGTCCAGCCCTCTGCCGTCCAGCCGGAGTAGGTGGTTATAGCGGGTAAAGTGATTTTGCCGCCGGTGGCTGTTCTTTTGCTTGCGCGGTCAATGAAAGTTGCTGTATGCTGAGTAACGGGCGGAGTAACTGTGTGACCGCTGCAGATGCGGAAGTTGAATCCGTTTGAGTCCGCATACTGCTTAGCGTAGCAGTCGTTGGTTGTATTGCAGATGTAGAATGTTGAGTTGGTGTTGGCAAAAGCATCGTTGTAAATGTTTTTGTAGTTTGAGGGAATATGGACAATTGCCAAATTTTTACAATTCTGAAAAGTCCAAGTACCGATGTATGCATCATTTGAGCCGGCAGCAAAAGTTACAGTCTGAAGCTTGCTGCAGTTCTGGAACGCGCCAGTGTTGTAAATAGTAGTGCCAATAGCAGTTACAGTGCTCGGAATGGTTACTTTTGTGAGTGAAGTGTTGTTCGCAAATGCGCCTATGCCTATTGTAGTGACGCCTTCCGGAATAACCAGCTCACTGATTGATGTACATCCATTAAAAGCATCATTATCAATACTTTTTAATGTAGTTGGCAGCGAAACTTTTTTTAAGTTTGTACAGCCTGAAAAAGCTGCACTTGATATTACCTGATTCGGCACACTATAACTTGATTTATTCAAAATAAGGCTGCTTAATGCTGAGCAGTTACTAAATGCTTCATTGCAAATCGTAGCATAATTTCCGGGAATATTTATAGAAGCCAAATTTTTACAATTTCTAAAAGTCCAAGTACCGATGTATGCATCATATGATCCGGCAGCAAAAGTTACGGTCTGAAGCTTGCTGCAATTTTCAAAAGCACCTGTTTCGTAAGTTTTTCTACCAATTTCAGTAACTGTGCTCGGAATGCTGACTTTTGTGAGTGAAACGTTGTCAGCAAATGCACCGAAGCCTATTGTAGTGACACCCTCGGGAATAACCAGTTCACTGATTGAGGTACAACCTCTAAAAGCATTTATACCAATACTTTTTAATGTAGTTGGCAGCGAAACTGTTTTTAAGTTTGTGCAGCCTGAAAAAGCTGCAGTTGATATTTCCTGATTCGGCACACTATAACTTGATTTATTCAAAACAAGGCTGCTTAATGCTGAGCAGTTACTAAATGCATCATTGCAAATCGTAGCATAATTTCCGGGAATATTTATAGAAGCCAAATTATTACAATTTCTAAAAGTCCAAGTACCGATGTATGCATCATATGAGCCGGCAGCAAAAGTTACGGTCTGAAGCTTGCTGCAATTTTCAAAAGCACCTGTTTCGTAAGTTTTTCTACCAATTCCAGTAACTGTGCTCGGAATGCTGACTTTTGTGAGTGAAGCGTTGTAAGCGAATGCACCATAAGCAATTGCAGTAACCGTCTTTCCGTTAATCGTTGACGGTATATTTACCGTTGAAGCTGAGCCTGTATATTTTGTGATTGTTGCGTTTGAGCCGCTTACGGTGTACTCATAATCGCCGTATGTTTCCGCGCTTGCCTTTAAAGCAAAAAGTGATGCAAAGTCGATGTCAGTTACTCCGCTTAAAGGAGCTGAACACAACAGCATCACTGCAACGAGAAAAACACTTAAGACTCTTTTTGAAAGATTCATAAAAATTTCTCCTTTACAATTAATTCGTATTGTAAAGTTAAATGAAAGTTGAGAACCCCTCCAGCCTTATGGTACAATGGTTTCACCACAAAAACAAAGTACTCCTAAGAAAAGAGAGGTTCTC
>CADAMY010000060.1 GCA_902789095.1 Oscillospiraceae bacterium
CTATGGTGGTAGTTCCGTTCCTTTACAAAAAGTTCAACTACAAAAAGCTTATGATCTATACCTGCATCGCGGGTTTTGTAATGAGCCTTCTTACCTGCCTTATCGGCTGGACTACGAAGAATCTTTATTTCTGCATACCCACTATGATCATAGCGTCGATTCCGCTCGGCGTTATCAACGTTGTTTCTTACGCTATGGTATGCGACAGCCTTGATTATATGGAATGGGAAACGGGCCACAGAAATACAGCCCTCGGCTCTGCATGCCAGTCATTTGTAAATAAACTCGGCAATGCGCTCTCAACGGTAATGATCATCGGTATGTATATGGTAGTAAATATTGACGTCAACAGTATGTATGACGCATCGGGCGCGGCGGCAATAAGCCTCACAGGCGGTCAGGAATTTGCGATGTTCTCACTTGTTACGATAGTTCCTGGCGTAAGCCTTCTTCTTTGCTCAGTCCCGCTGTTCTTCTACGACCTTGTTGATGAGAAAAAAGATAAAATCACCCTTGAGCTCGCTCAGCAGAGAGAAGCAAAAGGCATAATAGTTGAATAAAAATTACGGAGGAAAAATTATGAGCTATATAGAATTTGACAGCACAAGACCTATCGACCTTATCCCTATGGGCAGAATGGCGATCGACTTCAATCCCGTTATCCCGCCTTTCCAGTCTCTTGTTGAGGCTGATACTTTCAAAAAGTACGTCGGCGGCTCTCCCGCTAACGTAGCCGTAGGTCTTGCAAGACTCGGCAAAAAAGTCGGCTTCATCGGCAAGGTTTCCGATGATCAGTTCGGCGATTACGTCACAAAATTCTTTGACGATGAGGGTATCGACACATCTCACGTCACAAGAGCGAAGAACGGCGAAAAATTAGGCCTTACGTTTACCGAAATGCTTTCACCCAAAGAGAGCAGCATCCTCATGTACCGTGACGGCGTTGCCGATCTTATGCTCGATCCTGCCGACGTTGACGAGGAGTATATCAAAAGCGCAAAGGCTATCCTTATCAGCGGAACTGCGCTTTGCCAGAGCCCGTCAAGAGAGGCTTGCCTTAAAGCTATGTACCTTGCCAAAAAGAACGATACCAAAATCATTTTTGATATAGATTACCGCCCTTATAACTGGAAGAGCGCGGATGAAATTGCGATCTATTACTCAATAGTTGCCGAAAACAGCGATATGATCATGGGCTCCCGTGAAGAATATGACCTGACGGAAGCTATTACTGCTCCGGGCAGAACGGATGAAGAAACCGCCGCTTACTGGCTCGGCAGGGGCAATAAAATAATTATCATCAAGCACGGCAAAGAGGGCTCGACCGCTCATACTGCCGACGGCAGCTTCAACATCAAGCCTTTCCCGATAGACAAGCTCAAATCCTTCGGCGGCGGCGACGGCTACGGCTCATCGTTCATCTTCGGTCTGCTGGAAGGCTGGGATATTATAGACTGTCTCGAGCTCGGCAGCGCTTCTGCGTCGCTTCTTGTAAACGCTCACGGCTGCTCGCTGTTTATGCCTACTCTTGAGGAGCTGAGAGCTTATATCAAGGACTGCAAAGACAAATACGGCGAAATGGTGGCAAGAGGTTAATTATGTTTGACATTCCGAAATTTGATGAAAACGGCAAAAAAGTTCTTTCAACTAAAGACAGCATCTCGATGATGGATATAGCCGTTTACAATATGAAAAAAGGCGAGAGCAGAACTTTTCTGCTTGAAAATGACGAGCTTGCCGTAATGCTCGTTCTCGGCGAGATAACGTTTGAATACGAAAACGAAAAACATACGGCAAAAAGAGCGTCGCTGTTTGAAGAAGGTCCCTCAACCGTACACGTTTCAAAAGGGAAGAGCGTTAAAGTCACAGCCTTGAGCGACAGCGAAGTTCTCACTCAGAGCACGGAAAACGACAGGGACTTCCCTTCAAAATACTATTCTCAGGACGATAACGATTATTTCACATCCTGTGAAGGCAAGTGGGAAAATACTGCTGTCAGAGACGTTGTTACGGTATTTGATTATCAGAACGCTCCCTATTCAAATATGGTGCTCGGCGAAATACAGACAAGGCAGGGCAGATGGTGCAGTTATATTCCTCACAGCCATCCTCAGCCAGAAGTTTATTACTATAAATATGAGCGCCCCGAGGGATTCGGAGCCTGCTTTATCGGTGAAGAAGTTTACACGATCAAAGACGGCAGCGTTGCCACTTTCCCCGGCGGACTCAATCATCCGCAGGTTACGGCTCCGGGATTCCCGATGTATACGGTATGGATGATAAGACATCTGCCCGGCAATCCGTGGATCGACAGAGTTGACGACGAAAGATATATGTGGCTCAACGGCGGAGAAACTCAGAAGTTTGTGCGTGAGGTCAAATGAATAAAAAATATTATGCTATGATTTTCGGCGCGGCAGGGCTTGCCTTTGCAGCGGCAGGGATCAACAATACTCTGACTTTGAAAGAATATACTGTCAGAAGTGAAAAAATCACTCGTCCGTTTACTATGGTTTTTTTGTCGGACGTTCATTCCCAGAAGTTCAAAGACGGCGGCAGGGCTCTTTTTGAGCTGATTGATTCCGCCTGTCCTGACTGCATTCTTCTGGGCGGTGATATTTTTGACAAATACGCAAAACCCGAGCAGGACGGCGAGGTTTACAGGCTCATTCAGTCGATCAAATCAAAATACAGAAATTGTTTTTACGTTTCCGGCAATCACGAATACGAAAGCGGAAAAGCCGCAGATTTAAGTCAGAAGCTCAGAGCTACCGGAATCAGTATTCTCGGCGATGAATCGTTTGTATTTGAGGGCGCGACCGGTCAGAAAGTCATCATCGGCGGTATGGAGTATGACCCGGATAATTACGGCAGAATAAAAGCGCAGTCCGATTCATTTTCGGCGGCGGCTCAAAAGAGCGGATTATTCAGCGTACTTGTCCGTCACGTTCCTTATTTTACCGAAGGCGATGAGAATTTCGACCTTATTATAAGCGGTCATAACCACGGCGGTTTGTGGCGTTTTCCCAAATCGGATTTAGGCGTTGCCGGCGGAGGAAGAAAGCTTTTTCCGAAGTTCGTTCACGGCGAATATACTATCGGCAACACAAAGCTTATAGTCGGCAGCGGAATCACTACAAGCACGTATCTTCTGCCCCGGATTTATAACGTGCCGGAGGTAGTTAAAGTTACACTCCAGCCTTTAAGGAGGTTTTAAATATGGATAATTATAATAACGCAACAGTCCGTCTGACGGCAGGTGAGGCTGTCGTAAGATATCTTGACAATCAGTACGTCACGATTGAAAAAGACGGTGAAATGATCGAAAGCAAGTTTGTGGAATATTTCTACGCAGTTTTCGGTCACGGCTGTGTGCTCGGCGTGGGCGAAGCTCTTTCACAGGCTGAGCATTCTATAAAAGTCATGCAGGGCAGAAACGAGCAGGGTATGGCTCAGGCGGCTGCGGCTTATGCAAAAATGAATAACAGAATGAAGATTATCCCCTGTATGTCCTCAATAGGACCGGGCGCGGCGAATATGGTAACGGCGGCGGCTACTGCAACCGTAAACAATATTCCGCTTCTCCTTTTTATGGGGGATACGTTTGCGTCACGCCAGCCCGACCCTGTTTTACAGCAGATCGAGCAGCTCGGCGACGGTACGGTAACGACAAATGACGCTTTCAAGGCTGTCACAAGATATTTTGACAGAGTTACAAGACCCGAAATGGTTATGACTGCGCTGACAAACGCAATGCGTGTTCTCGTTGACCCCGCTCATACGGGCGCGGTTGCAATCGCAATGTGTCAGGACGTTCAGGGCGAATGCTACGACTATCCCGTTGAATTTTTCAGAAAGCGTGTTCATCTTATTCCAAGAGCAATACCCAACGATTACGAAGTTAAGAAAGTTGCCGAAGCTCTCAAGGCTTCAAAGAAACCGCTCGTTATAGTCGGCGGCGGAGTAAGATACAGTCAGGCAGGCAAAACGGTTCAGGCTTTCTGCGAGAAGCACAATATACCTTTTGCAGAAACGCAGGCGGGCAAAAGCGCAATTATTTCAAGTCATCCGCTCAACGTCGGCGGTATCGGCGTTACGGGCAATTCCAGCGCAAACGTTATGGCTGATGCGGCTGACCTCGTAATCGGAATCGGCACAAGATTTACAGATTTCACAACGTCGTCAAAGTGGCTTTATGCAAAAACTTACGTTGCCACAATAAACGCAAGTCCGTTCCACGCAGGCAAGCTTGATTCGATAAGCATGGTTGCCGACGTTAAAGAGGGAATAAATGCGCTCGAAAAATATCTTGACGGATACGTCAGCGCATATACGGACGAAATCAAGGCGGCAAAAGCTGACTGGGATAAAGAAATGGCTCGTCTTGCCGCGGCAAGATATCCGGCAGAAGATTTTAAAACCGAGATCGCTGCAAAAGTCGACTCTGTAACGGAAGATTTTTACAAAGCCACGGGCGGCGCTGTATGCCAGACCGCCGCATTGGCGCTTATCAGAAAGATAATCCCCGAAAATGCCGTTGTAGTCGGCTCGGCAGGCTCTCTTCCCGGGTGCCTTCAGAGAATGTGGACTACCGACAGCATTGATTCATATAATATGGAGTACGGATATTCCTGCATGGGCTACGAAATCGCAGGCGCATTCGGCTCAAAGCTTGCAAAACCTGATTGCGAATGCTATGCTCTTACGGGTGACGGCAGCTACAATATGCTTCATTCCGAAATGATCACAGCTTTGCAGGAAGGCAAAAAGATTAACGTTCTTCTTTTTGACAACGCATCTTTCGGCTGTATCAACAACCTTCAGATGGGTCAGGGCATCGAGCCTCTCTGCACGGAATCACGTTACAGAAACGGCGACAGCCCGATTAGAGACGGCGAATTTATGAATATAGATTACGCAAAATGTGCGGCAGGCTACGGCTACGTTACCTATACCGCAAAAACAATGGAAGAGCTTGAAGCGGCGCTTATTGACAGCCTTAAGCAGTCAAAGCCCACGCTAATTGATATCAAAGTTCTTCCCAAAACGATGACTGACGGCTACGGCGGCTGGTGGAATGTCGGCTGTTCACAGAAGCCGAGAAATGACGGCGGAAAAAATGCTCTGAACGAAAGAGAAGAGCATCTTGATAAAGCAAGAAAATATTAAGGAGCGCAAAAAATGGATTCAAAAAAAGTTAAACTCGGAATTGCGCCGATAGGCTGGACAAATGACGATATGCCCGACCTCGGCAAAGAAATCACATTTGAGCAGTGCGTGAGCGAAATGGCTCTCGCAGGTTTTGAAGGCTGTGAAGTCGGCAACAAATACCCCAAAACTGCTGAAGAAATACATAAGTATCTTGACATCAGAAACCTGCAGATATGCAATCAATGGTTTTCATCATTCATTCTCACAAAGCCTTTTGAAGAGGTCGAAAAAGACTTCAGAGCGCAGTGTGAATTTTTGCAGGGCTGCGGCGCAAAACGTATCGGAGCGTCCGAGCAGAGCTACAGTATTCAGGGTCAGATGGACACACCCGTATTTGAAAAAAAATACGTTATGAACGACGAGGAATGGAAACGCTTTGCAGACGGTCTTTCACGCCTCGGAGTTATCGCAAAGGAATACGGAATCACGCTCACATATCATCATCACATGGGCACTGTCGTTCAGACCGAAGCAGAGGTCGACAAAATGATGGAGCTCTGCGATCCTGAGAGCGTTTTCCTCCTTTTTGACAGCGGTCATCTTGCATACTGCGGCGAGGATTATATGTCCGTACTTAAAAAGTATGCAAAGAGAATAAAGCACGTTCATCTTAAAGACGTAAGACCGGAGATCGTTCAGAAGGTTAAAGACGAGCATTTAAGCTTCCTTCAGGGCGTAAGACTCGGCGCATTTACCGTTCCCGGCGACGGCGCTATTGATTTTGCCCCGATATTTGATGAGCTTGAAAAAGCAGATTACGAAGGCTGGATGCTTGTAGAAGCCGAGCAGGATCCTGCTGTTGCGAATCCGTTTGAATACGCTAAAAAAGCGAGAGCATATATCGCTGAAAAAACAGGTTTATAATAAAGGAGAGATTGACAATGTCCGCAGAAAAATTAAAGTATTTTGTCAACGGTCAGTACGTTGAATCAAAAACAGATAAATATTACACGCTTGTGAATCCCAGTACGGGCGAAACAACAGGCTACGCTCCCTGCTGCACGAATGACGAAGTTCTCGGCGCAATAGCGGCGGCAAAAGCTGCTTTCCCCGGCTGGAGCGCAACTCCCGCAATCAAGAGAGCGCAGATACTCTATAAAGTACGCGATCTTCTGATTGAGCATATGGAAGAGCTTACGTATCTGGTAGCTGAAGAAAACGGCAAATGCTGGGGCGAAGCCGAAGGCGACGTTCTCAAAGCAAAAGAGGGAACAGAGCTTGCAACGCAGGTTCCGTCTCTTATGATGGGCGAGAGCATTATGGACGCTTCAAGCGGATATGATACAGTCAAATATCGTGAGCCTCTCGGCGTTTTCGCAGGCATCGTTCCGGTAAACTTCCCCGCTATGATTCCTTTCGGCTGGATGGCTCCCGTATGCCTTGCAACAGGCAATACCATGGTTCTCAAAGCCGCAAGCCTTACTCCGAGAACTGCGCTTCGCATAGCCGGTCTTTATAAAGAAGCCGGTATTCCCGACGGCGTAATCAATATCGTTACCTGCTCAAGAAACGAGATCAACACTATTCTTGACAGCGAAGACGTAAAGGGCATCACGTTCGTAGGCTCAACTCCTGTCGGCAAGCTCATCTATGAAAGAGCCGCAAGAGCGGGCAAGAGAGTTCAGGCTCTCTGCCAGGCAAAGAATCATGCGCTCGTTCTTGAAGATACGCCTATTGAAAGAACTGTTGCAGGCGTTATCAACTCAGCTTTCGGCTGCGCAGGTCAGAGATGTATGGCTCTTTCCTGCTGTGTAGTTCAGGAAAGCATCGCTGATAAATTTGTTGCAGAGCTTAAAAAGCAGGCGGCAAATATAAAAGTCGGCCCCGGTTATGACAAGACTTCAAAGCTCGGACCGATCACTTATGAAAAGCATTATCACGAAGTAATCGAGAGCATCAACAAGGGTGTTGAAGAAGGCGCCGAGCTTGTACTTGACGGCAGAAACTGCGTTGTTGATGGCTATGAAAACGGCTTCTACGTAGGACCTACCGTATTCGATAAGGTTACTCCTGAAATGACTATCGGAACAGAGGAAGTCTTCGGTCCCGTTCTTTGCATAAAGAGAGTTAAGGATTTTGAAGAAGGACTTGCCGTAATGAACGCCAATCCTTATGCAAACGGCTCCGTAATCTTCACTCAGAACGGCTATTATGCCCGTGAGTTCACTCGCCATACAGACGGCGGAATGGTCGGCGTAAACGTAGGTATTCCCGTTCCGATCGGATTCTTCCCGTTTGCAGGCCATAAAAATTCTTTCTTCGGCGATCTTCACTGCCTTGGCAAAGACGCTTACAGATTCTATACCGAGAGCAAATGCGTTACAACCCGCTGGTTTGACGAAGAAGAGATGAAAAAGACGGAAGTCTCCACGTGGGACGGCACAATCTGATTCAGGGAGGAATTTAAAATGATAAATATAGGCATCATCGGCGCAGGCCGTATAGGTAAGGTTCACTGCGAATCTATAATGAATTACGTTAAAAGCGCAACTGTAAAAATTGTTGCAGATCCGTTTCTCAATGATGAAACGATCGAATGGGCAAAAGGTCTCGGCATAAACGAGTTTACTAAGGATTATCATGACATTCTCAACGATAAGGATATTGACGCAGTTCTTATCTGCTCATCAACCGACACTCATTCGTCAATTTCTCTTGAAGCTATCGCCGCAGGCAAGCATATATTCTGCGAAAAGCCAATCGACCACGATGTAAACAAAATCATTGAGGTCAAAAAAGCTCTTGAAGCTTCAGACGTTAAATATCAGGTCGGCTTCAACCGCAGATTTGACCATAACTTTGCCGCAGCGCAGAAAGCTGTTGCAGACGGTCAGATAGGCGACCTTGATATTCTCAAGGTCTGCTCAAGGGATCCGGGCGCTCCTCCCGTTGAATACGTCAAGGTTTCCGGCGGAATTTTCCTTGATATGACTATTCACGATTTCGATATGGTGCGCTTTATGTCCGGAGCTGAGGTTGAGGAAGTTTTCGCTTACGGCGCAGTAAGAGTTGACCCCGAAATCGGCAAAGCAGGGGATATCGACACAGCCGTTATTTCAATGAAGCTTTCAAACGGAGCTATTGCAGTCATCGACAACAGCCGTGAAGCAAGCTACGGTTACGACCAGCGTGTTGAAGCATTCGGCAGAAAAGGCCAGGTCGCCATTTCTAACGACAGCGAATCAACAGCAGTTATTTCCGACGCAGACGGCGTTCACGCCGAGAAGCCGCTTTATTTCTTCCTTCAGAGATATATGCAGGCTTACGTTGCCGAAGTTTCCGAGTTTGTTGACTGTGTAGTAAACGACAAGCCCGTCAACGTTGGCATCGAATGCGGACTTCAGCCTGTTCTTATCGGTCTTGCCGCTAAAAAATCAATTGACACAGGTCTTCCGGTTAAGATTGCGGATATCGCGGCTCAGTACGGAATCTAATAAAAATCTTTTTGATAGATACAACCCGACTTTTTTAAGCCAGTTGCAGGATAAAACTACACTTATTTAGGGTTGCCGCCCTGTTAAGCTTGAATGACGGGCTGTATATCCCTTATTGAATATTGAAAAAGTATAGGAGATGAAACCATGTATATCTTTGGAACATCATATGTTATTTTTAAGCGGCTGATTGCCGGCATTGCTGCCATTATGATGCTGATTGTAGCTGCTGATGAAAAGAATAAGCCTTTGCCGGACGGCGCAGAGATTATCGGAAAGCATACCTATGTATTGTACGATTATTATATGAGTTCGCAGGGTGTGACAAACGACGGAGAATTCTATTATTTCAGCGGAAAGAAAAATCTCGGAAAAGCCGACATGAAAACAGGAAAGATTTCTCGCATAAATACGTCTCCGATTCCGAAGGAATTGAAATCACTGGGCTGTAATCATATAGGTGGCTTGAGCTATTACAACGGATATATTTATGCTGCCGTGGAGGATGGACCTGACTATTTGCACCCGTATATTGTACTGTATGACGCTAAAACACTTGCTTATTCAGGCATTTACTATGAGTTACCGCAGGAGCTTCATACGGAAGGTGTGCCGTGGTGCGCAATAGATACCGAGAATGGATATCTGTATACTGCGGAATGGAGCAACGCTGTTGTTTTAAACGTGTTTGATTTGGAAACGATGAAGCTGGTTTCTACACTTCCGCTTTCCGAACCGGTGGATCGCATACAGGGCGCAGAAATTTTTGACGGTATCCTGTATTTATCCAGCGACGAAGAGAATGACAGCAAGAGAATATTCAGTATCGATATTAAAAACGGCAAAGTTGATGTTGCTTTTTCACGCAATGTCGGCTCAGAAATCGAAGCGGAAGGTATGACGATTTATGCGGACGAAAACGATCAGCCTGTTTTTTGTGTCCTTGACCGCGGCGCGCGCCGTGAAAGCTCAACTCTGACTTTGTATCGTCTTTCTCAGTCCGGACAAATCAAATAGTAAGGTAGTGTAGTTTAAGAAAACATGAATCAGATCAAAAAAACAAGGGCTTTTGAATTAAGCTCTGTAAAAACAGCCGGGCAGTCCATCCAAAAGGGCTGCCCGGTTCATCGTGAAATGCAGTTGAGATGAGAGAATAGTGAAATTAAAGACTTACCTGTAGTTATTATACATATTGATAATAGCGTTCCAAGTAAGAGGGCCTACCTGACCGACTGTCGGCAAACCTGACGCCGCCTGAATCGCCGTCACCGCCGCTGCGGTTCTATCGCCGTATATTCCGTCAACGTCGACAAACGGAACTGAGCGGTCGTTTGCGGCTATCGTATTGATGTATGTCTGAATTTGCATGACGACGTTGCCTGTGGCGCCTGTTGTAATTATATATCCCGGGTAGAGCAGAGAAGCATAGCTTGTGTATTCTTCAGGCAGAGAGAGAAGTACACCATTATATGCTTCCTGAATCCGGTTCCATGTCTTTTCGCCAATGATACCGTCAACGTCAAGCCCGTATAATTCCTGAAATCTTAAAACAGAGTTCAGCGTTTCATTCCCGAATATTCCGTCTACCGCGATTTCAGGCAGATACTGGTTAAACGTTCCGAGGAAGTTGAGATAATACTGAACTGTTTTGACTTCGATTCCCGTGTCGCCTTTCCTGAGAATTTCAGCATAAAGTCTTTCGTCTTCCGTTTTGACAATGCCTTCGGAGTACAGTTCCGACAGCCTCTTTACACCGTTGTAGATGTATTTTATCTTGTACCATGTGTTTCTGCCTACGATTCCGTCAACGTCAAGGTTGAAAATCTCCTGAAATTTCTTAACTGCGGCGCTCGTTCTCGCCTCAAAAATTCCGTTCGGCGACGGGATTCTCGGTATCGACGGATAGTTTGCGGCTATTCTGTTAAGCTCTCGCTGAATCGTAAGTACGTTGTTGCTCACTATTCCCATTCTCAGCGGGATACCCGGGTATGACTGGATATTGCCCTTGATAGGCGCATTGAAAACGATACTTATATCGTTACCGTAGTAACGCTGAAGAATTTCATAAGGAGTAAGGCCCTGCCTTGCAAGCGAGACGGTACCCCATTGAGAAAGTCCACGGCACGTTACCGTAGTGCCGTTGCAGTATTGGGTAAAATACGGCTGTATCTGACCGTTTCTGACGACGTAATCGTTGAAAAGCTCGTCAACAAGTCTGCCTATATTATCAAAAACTTCGTTGCCGGGCTGAAACTGCTGATCGAATGCCGTTGAATTCGTAATATCGAAGTCATAGCCCTGTGAGCGGTAATGCTCGGTGTAAACTCGGTTGAGCGCGAATGTGACTATTGCATAAATGTTTGCCCTCAGAGCATTTTCGGGCCACGTCGGGTATATTTCGCTTGATGCTACGTTTTTGATGTAATCGGGGAAAGGGAGAGTTACGTTGGCGGCTCTTTCGTTCGGAGCGCCGAGATGAACGGTAATATTCTGCGGTATAAACGGAGCTGACAAATCATTCACCCTCCAGTCTCTGAAACTGATTGTCCGT
>CADAMY010000061.1 GCA_902789095.1 Oscillospiraceae bacterium
ACTCAGCAGGATGTGAATTTATTGGAAAATGAAAACAAGATGGGCTATCAGCCCATAGCAAAATTAGTAACCACTATGTCTCTGCCCATGATGATTTCCATGATGGTGCAGGCGCTTTATAATGTTGTTGACAGCATTTTTGTATCCAGAGTCAGCGAAGATGCGCTCACGGCGGTCTCGCTTGCGTTCCCCGTTCAGAATCTGCTTATAGGTCTTGCAACGGGTACGGCTGTCGGCGTAAACGCCCTGCTTTCAAAAAGTCTGGGCGAAAAGAATTTTAAAAAAGCCAACCTTGTTGCCGAAAACGGAGTTTTGCTTGCGTTTTTCGGAGCTTTGATTTTTATAATTTTCGGTATTTTCGGCTCGGAAGCATTTTTTAAAACTCAGACAGACATTCCCGAAATAATCAAAGCGGGCACTGACTATCTTACTGTATGCTGCTGCTTTTCCTTCGGCGTTTTCGGTCAGATCATTTTTGAAAGGCTGATGCAGGCAACCGGCAGAACGATCTATACTCTTCTTACTCAGGGCATCGGCGCAGTCCTTAATATTATTCTTGACCCGATTTTTATTTTCGGTTATTTCGGCGTCCCGGCAATGGGCGCAAAAGGCGCGGCTGTCGCCACAGTTATCGGTCAGATCGCCGCATTTATCATAGCGGTGATCCTCAATAAATTCAAAAATCCCGACGTTAACCTGAGCATCAAGGACTTCCGCCCGGATTTTAAGATCATAGGCAGAATTTACTCAATAGGCATCCCCTCGGTTATAATGGTTGCCGTCGGTTCGTTCATGACTTATTCCCTCAACAGAATACTTATTTCATTCACAAAAACAGCGGCGGCGGTATTCGGCGTATACTTTAAGCTTCAAAGCTTTGTATTTATGCCGATATTCGGTCTCAACAACGGCACTATCCCCATAGTCGCATACAATTACGGAGCAAAAAACAAAGCGAGAATCATCAGCACCATTAAAGTCGCCCTGATTTACGCTTTCAGCTTTATGGGCATAGGTCTTGCGCTTATGCAGATAATTCCCGGCGAACTGCTCTCGCTTTTCAACGCTTCGCCCGAAATGACAAAAATCGGCATTCCCGCTCTCAGGACAATCAGCCTGAGTTATATAATGGCTGGCGGCTCGGTAGTTATGATCTCTGTTTTTCAGGCGTTCGGCAAAGGGATTTACTCTATGCTCATATCGATCGCAAGGCAGCTTGTCGTTCTGCTCCCTGCGGCATATCTGCTTTCAAAAACGGGAGTGCTTGATAATATCTGGTGGGCATTCCCTATCGCTGAGCTTATGAGCGTCGGCGTCGCGCTTGTATTGTTCATAAGACTTTATAAAACAACAATTAAGCCCCTCGATTCATAAAAACAACCGGAGGATAAATGATGATATACTCATTAAAAAACGGCTTGACAGAAATAGAAAACATTAAAAACGGCGGTCAGTTCGCCTGTTATCTGACTTATTCACAGCTTGAAGAAAATAAAGAGCTGCTTGAATTTCCAGACGCTCTGCTTGAAGACTGCCGCAACGTAAACGACTCTTTTCGCTCAGGCGTTGAAATTCACGATAAGTATACTTTTACAGAGCTTAGAATCGTTGATATTTCAAAAGACAACGCAAAGCAGGACTGCGTAGCGCTTTATATCACAAAAGATATTCTGCTGATAATCGACGTTGAGGATACAGACGGCTCTACAAAAGAGAAATTTTTAAAAGCCATAAACCGTTATCCTTCAGAAACAGTCTCGCTTGAAAAACTGATTTTTGCATTTTTTGATGCGCTGATTTCGTCAGACTGTCTTTATACCGAAAGAATAGGCAACGATTTGAATGAGCTTGAAGAAAACGTTTTCAAGGATAAGACAGACGATACGTTCAACCTCTCGCTGCTCAAATACAAAAAGAAGATTCTGTCGCTCCACAACTACTACGAGCAGATTCTTGATATTACGGAAGTCTTGGAAGAAAACGAAAAAGAAATTCTTAACGAAAACGAGCTTATGTATATCACAAATCTTACAGGTAAAGTCACAAGACTGCGTGAAGATGTTGATTCGCTCAACAGCAACGTAGTTCATCTGCAGGACGCTTATTCGTCGTTTATGGATTCAAAGCTCAACCGTTCAATGAACCTGCTGACCGTTATCACGACGGTGTTTTTCCCGCTGACTATAATTGTCGGCTGGTACGGTATGAACTTTGAAAGTATGCCTGAATTCAAGTGGAGATTCGGCTATCTTTTCGTTATCGTTCTGTCAATAACGATAGTGCTTATTTGCACGCTTATAGCAAAGCGGAAAAAATGGTTCTGATAAAAAACTCTATAATTACCGCATTTTAATACGGAGGCGCTGAATATGAAGTCCGACAAATTTTTTCCTGAAATAAACGGCAAGCTTGCTTTCGGCTGTATGCGTCTGCCGATGAACGGCGACGAAGTTAATTACGATGAATTCTGCAAAATGGCTGACGCTTTTATAGAAGCAGGTTTCAATTATTTTGATACGGCTCACGGCTACATTGGCGGCAAAAGCGAAACCGCAATAAGAGACTGCGTGAGCAGGAGATATGACCGCAAGAAATTTCTTCTTACCGACAAGCTGACAAGCAATTATTTTAACAAAAAGGAAGACATACGTCCGTTCTTTGAAAGCCAGCTTGGTCTTTGCGGAGTTGATTATTTTGACTTTTATCTTATGCACGCTCAGGATTCGGGCAATTACCCGAAATTCCGGAAATGCAAAGCATACGAAACGGCTTACAAGCTAAAAGAAGAAGGACTTATAAAGCATTTCGGAATATCTTTTCACGACAAAGCGGAAGTGCTTGAAAAAATACTTACCGACCACCCTGAAATCGAAGTTGTTCAGATTCAGCTCAATTATATAGATTATGAGGATACGTCGGTCGACTCAAAAAGAGTTTATGAAGTATGCGAAAAATACAATAAGCCCGTGCTTGTAATGGAGCCGGTTAAAGGCGGCAGTCTTGTAAATCTGCCGGAAAAAGCCGATAATATTTTAAAATCCCTCGGCTCAGGCTCAAACGCTTCCTACGCCATAAGGTTTGCCGCAGGATTCCCGAACGTTTGCTGTGTGCTTTCAGGCATGAGCAGCATTGAACAGATCAACGACAACACAGGCTATATGAAGGATTTCAAACCGCTTGACGATAAGGAAATGCTTGCGGTAAAGGACGTATGCTCCGTTTTTAAAGAAAAAAATCTTATCCCCTGCACAGCCTGCCGCTACTGCATACTCGATAACGACTGCCCGAAAGAAATCATGATACCCGATATATTTGCCGCTCTTAATTCTCACAACACTTTCAAAGGCTGGAACGCCGAGTATTATTACAACCACGTAGTGACAAACGGCAAAGGAAAAGCCTCAGACTGCATAAAATGCGGCAAATGCGAAAAAGTCTGCCCTCAGCATCTTGAAATAAGAAAGCTTCTGAGCGAAGCAGTCAAAGCTTTTGAATAAAAATAATATCTATATGTCATTTAAAATCTGTTCTGTAAAACGGGACAGATTTTTTTGTACGAATTGTTAAATTTCTGTATCATTTCAGGATTCGACTTGATTTTTACATTTGAGTAATGTAAAATAATATTGTTAAAAAACGAACAGTTCTGTTCAGAACTATATCGAGGTGCAGCGGACTATGGATACTATACTCGAAAATCTGCTTGTAGGCAGAGATCTTTATATAAAGATGTTCGGCAGTCTTTGCGGAAAATATGAGCTTAATCTCTCAGAGATTCTTACCCTGCTCTTTCTTGCGAACAATCCCGAATATGACACGGCAAAAGAAATTGCAAATAAGCTCAAACTCGCAAAGTCGCACGTTTCCGTAACTGTCAGAAATCTTGAGGAAAGAGAATATATAAAAGGCAGCTTTTCCGGCAGTAATCACAGAACGATACACCTGTCGTTATGCGCTAAGGCTTTACCTGTTGTTGAAGAAGCGAGGGCGCGCCTCGATGAATTCAGAACAGTTGTGATGAGCGGCTTTGAATCGGAAGAACGCTCGCAGTTCAGCGATTATCTTAAAAGAGTGACGAACAACATAAATATTTACATAAAAGGTTAAAGGAGATCTGTAAATGTCTGATTTACCGACGATGAACGATATAACTTACGAGCTGATTTATCAGCGGTTTTTAATAAATAACGAGAAGCTCAGAAAACATCTCACCGACCTTACAGTAGAGCAGTATATGGCGCTTCATATAATAGCGGGCAAAGATCCGGCAGACCCTGTTTATGCGGGCAGGACTTATCTCAACGACTTGTCTGTATCGCTTAAAATGAGCATTCACAGAACATCAAAGATAGTTGCCGCTCTTCGGGACAAGGGGCTGATAACCTGGTCGCATGACGGTGACGGAGCCGACGGCACTTATGCACTTATCACTCCCGAAGGCAGAATTTTTATTGATAATCAGGAAAAAAATCTTAAAGATTACTACGAAAGAGTTATCAGAAAATTCGGCAGAGGCAATATTATTAAACTGCTTCAGATGATGAAAGAGCTTGAAACGGTACTAAACAGCGAATTGGAAGAAACGGAGGAAACGGAAGATGATCAATGAATCCGCATATTATAAAAGCCGTGAAGAAATATGCCGAAGGAACGACTCCATCTCGCCCGTTCTTTATGACGAATACGGCGTAAAAAAAGGTCTGCGCGACGCTAAGGGCAACGGCGTTCTTGCAGGACTTACGAATATTTCGAGAATCACGTCGTCAAAAACGGTAGACGGCGCAAAGGTGCCCGACGAGGGCAGACTGTGGTACAGAGGATACCCGATAGGTGAGCTGATAAACTCAATCGGCAAAGAGAAAATGGGATTTGAAAAAATCACTTACCTGCTTCTTATGGGCGAAATGCCATCCCCCGACGAAGAAAAGGATTTCGGCTCTCTGATGGGTGAGTACAGAACTCTTCCGCCGAACTTCACAAGAGACGTAATAATGAAAGCTCCGAGCGGCGATATTATGAACACCGTAACGAGAAGCATACTGACGCTCGCCTCTTACGACGAAAAAGCGAACGATACGAGTGTTGAAAACACTCTTCGCCAATGTATAAGGCTCATAAGCGAATTTCCCCTGCTGGCAGTTTACGCTTATCACGCTTACAATTATTCGGTAAACAATGAGAGTATGATAATCCACCGCCCGTCACCTGAGCTTTCAACCGCTGAAAACCTGCTGATGATGCTAAGGCCCGACAAGCAGTACACTCTTACCGAGGCAAAAGTTCTTGACACAGCGCTGATCCTTCACATGGAGCACGGCGGCGGCAACAATTCAACCTTCACCACAAGAGTGGTCACTTCATCGGGTTCTGACTCTTACTCGACCGTTGCGGCGGCAATGTCCTCGCTCAAAGGACCGAAACACGGCGGAGCAAACATCAAGGTTATGGAAATGATTGACGATATTAAAAATCATGTCGGCGATTATTCGGATAAAGAAGAAGTAGCATCTTATCTTTCAAAAATAATAGACAAAGAAGCTTTTGACAAAAAAGGGCTTATTTACGGAATGGGTCACGCCGTATACTCACTTTCAGATCCGAGAGAGAGAATATTCAAAAGCTACGTTCAGGAACTTGCCGCCGAAAAAGGCAGAAACAAAGATCTGGATCTTTACCTTGCAATCGAGGAGCTTGCGCCTGTTCTGATAGCCGAAAAAAGGCGTATTTACAAAGGCGTCAGCCCGAACGTGGATTTTTACAGCGGATTTGTTTATGATATGCTCGGCATACCAAAGGAACTATATACAGCCATGTTTGCAACGGCAAGAATAGTCGGCTGGAGCGCTCACCGCATTGAAGAGCTTATCTGCATGGATAAGATAATCCGCCCTGCATACATGAGCGTTATGGAAGAAAAATAAATCAATCACAAGAGCAGTCGGTTTTGCCGGCTGTTCATATTTTATGTATTAAAATCTGTATGTAATTATCCTTAAAAATATTGTATCAGCCTGAATTATGTGTTAAAATGAAATTAAATTATATAAAAAACAACGTAAGGAGTCTTAATAATGCTGAAAAAGTCGATATCTTTACTGCTTGCAATATGTTCTTTTTTTATATTGATGACATCGGCCGCTGCCGCTCGGGAAAGCGGTATTATTTCAATAAAGCTCAACAGCGATATTGCCGGAATGAAATTCAGCGACTCGGAAAAACTGATGGAAATCAAAACCGAAAATGTCATTTATTCCGTACTCCATCCCTATCCCGTTTCTGTTTCCGATTATGCCGGAACATATACCGAGGAGCCTCTCAGGGCAGGAAGAACGTATTTTATTAACTACATACTTTCCGCTGCAGACGGATTTGAACTGCCGGATAAACTCAGAGACGGAGATTTACTGATTGAATGTGAAAAAGGCGTAAAAGTAATATCTTCACAGATAGTTTATGCAAGAATCCGTCAATCAGACGGCAGTTTTACCGATTTCAAAGGATTGAATATTTATGCACAGGTCACAGTTGACGGCAATTTTTTACAACGTATCGCAGGATTCTTTTTTGATGCGTATTTAAAAATCAGAGCATGGTCGCTTTATTGATTACTGAGTAATTTTAATTCCTTACGTCGAAATCACCTTTCTTATTGGCATTATTTTGTACAATAAATAATAAAAATGAGAAAATATGTTGAAAATAATTATAGATATGTTATAATTGTTCAGGCAAAAGAAATTTGTCAAAAACGGTAATATTGAGAGGTCTTAAAAAATGAAAACAAGAATTGAAGCGGATTCAATCGGTGAAAAAGAGATAAGCGCTGACGCTTATTACGGTGTTCAGTCTTTAAGGGCAAAGGAGAATTTTCCGATAACAGGTATTCCAATGCATTCTGAACTCATTAAGGCTCTCGCTCAGCTTAAAAGAGCGTCAGCGATGACAAACCGTGACTCCGGAAGACTTGATAAAAAAAAGGCTGAAGCTATAATTCAGGCTTGCGATGAAATTATTGACGGAAAGCTTCACGACCAGTTTATAGTTGACGCTATTCAGGGCGGAGCAGGTACTTCTGCAAATATGAACGCAAACGAAGTTATTGCAAACCGCGCCATAGAAATTCTCGGCGGAAAGAAAGGCGATTACAGCATCGTTCACCCGAATGACGATGTAAATATGGCTCAGTCGACAAACGACGTATATCCTTCCGCAGGAAAGATCGCCATTGTTCAGATGCTTGAAGTTCTTATTCCTGCCGAAAGACGTTTGTATGACGTTCTTATGCAGAAATCCGAGGAGTTTGACGGTATTCTTAAAATGGGCAGAACTCAGCTTCAGGACGCTGTTCCCATGCGTCTTGGTCAGGAATTTCACGCATACGCTTCCGCAGTAAAACGTGATATCGGCAGATTCATATTTGCGGAAAAGGCGCTTCACGTTCTCAATATGGGCGCAACCGCGATAGGCACAGCCATTGACGGCGACCCGTATTATCTGACTTATATATGCGACAACATTTCAAAGGTTGTTGACGGTGATTATTCACAATGCGAGGATCTTTTTGACGGAACGTCGAACCTTGATATTTATGTTGCCGTTTCCTCAACGCTCAAAACGGCAGCCCTCAATCTTTCAAAAATGTGCAACGACCTTCGCCTGCTTTCGAGCGGTCCGAAAACAGGTATTGCGGAAATCTCTCTTCCTGCAAAGCAGAACGGCTCATCGATTATGCCCGGAAAAGTCAATCCCGTTATCCCTGAAGTTGTTTCTCAGGTTGCGTTCAGAATCATAGGCAGCGATATGACAGTTACCATGGCTGCTGAAGCAGGTCAGCTTGAACTCAACGCATTTGAGCCCGTAATATTTTACAGCCTTTTTGAAGGTATTCAGGCGCTCACGAACGCAATAGGAACGCTTATTGACAACTGTATTTCAGGTATCGTTGTAAACGAAGAACGCTGCAGCGAGCTTCTTCACAAGAGCGTTGGAATCGCAACTGCTCTTAAGCCTTATATCGGCTATAAGAAATCCGCTGAAATCGCAAAGGAATCATTGAAGACAGGTGTTCCGGTTAAAGACATTGTAATCCGTGACGGGCTGATGAACGAGGCTCAGCTCGCCGAGGTGCTTGAGCCTAAAAACATGACAGAAATCAAGAAGCTTAAACGATAAATTATGATTCTTATTCCGGTAAACCGCCTGAGCTTTTATAATATCAGACAGGAGAAATAACGCTTGAATACGCTCTTAGCTTTTATAATCAACAGTATTCTGCTTGGCGCAGGTCTTGCAATGGACGCTTTTTCCGTATCGCTGGCAAACGGACTGAATGCGCCGAAAATGTCACGCATAATGAAATATTC
This sequence comes from Oscillospiraceae bacterium, assembly GCA_902789095.1. Classification (GTDB taxonomy): domain Bacteria; phylum Bacillota; class Clostridia; order Oscillospirales; family Acutalibacteraceae; genus CAG-488. The sequence continues at coordinate 8,364 of CADAMY010000061.1, forward strand.
AATACCGCTGACTTTTGCGCTATTTCAGTTCATCATGCCGATGATAGGCTGGTTCTGCGTCAGAAGTATTGCGGAAATGTTTACTGCGTTTCAAAAAATTATACCGTGGACAGCTCTTTTACTTCTCGTTTTTATCGGCGGCAAAATGCTGATTGAAGGTATCCGCAGAAAAGAGCAGGAAAACAGCGAAGAAATAACTCTGCGCCCGCAAACACTTCTTGTTCAGGGAATCGCAACTTCTATTGACGCGCTGTCTGTCGGCTTTACTATTGCGGAATACCGATTCGGACAAGCTTTGAGCGCATGCCTGATTATAGCCGCTGTGACTTTTGTTATTTGCTTCTGCGGAGTGCGGATAGGTCAGCGATTCGGCACGCATCTTGCAGGTAAAGCTTCCATTTTGGGCGGAATTATTCTCATCGGCATAGGCATTGAAATATTCGTTACAGGTTTACTTGGTAAATAAAGATATAAAAATTCGGCTCTGTGTATTCATTTTGAACGCACAGAGCCTTTTTGTTATTAATGTTTATTTTATCAACGGCATTTCCGTCATACGCAGTCTTGCGCATCCGTAAGGGCAAAGAGTAATTTCTTTAACTTCTGACGGGGGCGTTTTCATCCGCGGTGTTTTACGGCAGACGGAGCGGTATGGGAATTTCAGTCCCCAGTCAATCTGTTTCATTTTTGCTTTTATTGTAACGGGCGGTTTTTCCTGAGAGAACGGATAATCTGAAATATCGTGATTCGTTATTTCAAAATCAGTATCCGCAAAGGCAAAATTCCATTCGGTCTTCGGGATCAGGCTGTAATCACAGTACGGAAAAACTCTCTTAACTCCCCTTTTTGTGTATTCCCTCTTGATTTTATCATGACCTATCGGAAGCGAGAACAGTAATGAGCCTGCCTTCAGCACATACATTGAATCAGGTCTTTTTACAAGTTCAGGTACAGTTTCAAATTCTAACTCTATCTCGGTATGACCGCTGCTGATTTTTGTTTCAAAAAGCTCAGCGGAGTCTGCTTCGCCGTTTATGCGAAGATTCTTTGCAAAAGGCGGTATGCGGATCTGAAAACTGAAATTCCTGTCTGAATCAATATAATAGTGCGCACTGTTTTTAAACGGATATTCGCTTTCAAGCCTTATCGTGACGCCGTTATCATTTAAAACAGACGGCAGAAGCAGTGAATTGATTATTGTATCGTCATGGTGCATAAACACAGAGAGCGCAAGTTTCGGCCAGCCTTGATTAAAATTCGCAGTACAGCACCCGAAATTCGGCTCCAGCCCAAAAAGGTGGGCTTCGGGTCCGTTTGTGCTGAACGGAGCCATAATCATAGTTCTTTCGCACGCTATCTGATTGACCATCTGAACATACTGATGGGTCCACATATCCTCGCTCAGCGTCGCAGGCAGAGCATTGAACGCAAGCATTTCCAGCCTTTGAGCCCACTTGCTTTCACCCGTATGAGCATATAGAATTTCGTATGAGAACATCTGCTCAACAACTGAGCAAAGCTCCGTGCCTCTCGTCGGATTGATGCCGGAAAGCACCTCATCGCCCGTAAAACCTTCAAATGCCGTGCCGTTGTATCTGTCAAGCATTTCTCTCAGATTTTCGGATATATCGGTATATTCCTCGCCGAGCAGCTCGTGGGACACGGCTTCGCTTTTGAGCATCATGGCGATATTTACGATATGTGTTTTTCTAAGCCATATATGTTTCGGTCTTTTCCATGAATCAACAGCCGTGCGGTAGTCAAATCCCTGTTTTCTCAATATTACGGCAAGCTCTTTCATCCACGATTCGTTATTCCGTTCATAAAGGAAATTGAGAGCTATAAAGGTTTCAAACCATCTGTATTTTGCCCAGCCGAAAAGTCTGATTTCGCCGCTTTTCAATAAATCATAATAATTTTTGAGAATTCTGTAAATTACGTCGGGTATTCTTTCATCACCCGAGCAGTCATAGTAGACTTTAAGCGTTTTTGAAATAAGCTGAACTGCCCAGGTGTCATATATTTTTCTCCTTTTTTTGCTGCATGGGCAGATCCAACCGTCATCCTCCTGAGCGGCAAGGATAGCGTCAATATACCTTTTAGCGTCCGCAATCATCTGTTTATCATCAAGAAGATAAGCAAGCGGAATAAATCCGTCCAGCCAGTAAGGGACTCTCTCCCACCCTTCACGCTTGCCGCCTATCCATGCGCTGTCACGGATATCGGGCCAGATTTTATGAAGATTGCCGCTGAGCCCTTTTGCCTGAATTTCAAGCTGACGGCGAAGCCAGCCTTCGGCTTTTAACTGTTGTGACGTATAAAAATTCCAACTATTCATCGCTTTACCCCTTCTTCATTTGCTTCTTTTTGCTCATCTGTTTTGAATCCGACTTTGTTCAGGAAAAACAGCGGAATCAGCGCAAGCGAGCAGACGATTGCCGCCACAAGAAACATTATTTTTGACGGAACGATCGTCTCG
>CADAMY010000062.1 GCA_902789095.1 Oscillospiraceae bacterium
CTCTCATTCAGGTCAAAAAGATGACCATAGGCTATACTGACCGTGAAGCTCTTTTCAAAACCGTTGAGGAGCATTTTTCAGATAAAGATCTCAACAGCGAAGAATACAAAGATGTAAAGGCTTGCTACGATTTTTCAAAGAAGCTTGACGATACAGCCAATGAAGTTTATGAAATCTGGTATCCTTACATTCAGCAAATCGGCGACGCTCTTGACGACAGCGGCAAGCTCACAGGCAAATATCCTTCACAAGAAGAGATCATAGCCGCTCTTGATAAATATACAAAAGAGCATGACGACGCCGAGCCGAGCATTATGGAATATTTTAAATTCAACACGCTGTCATATTTTCAGTATTATGACGTGAAGGTTGACGAAAAAGAAATTCTCTCCTATCTTGCTGGTGCGTATGAAAAAGCAGGCGATTTCGGTTATATCTATGCGGAGCCTTATCTTGCAACCGCTATGCAGTATGAAGATTATGAATCAATCGGCAAAGTTGCTTCCGATCTGCTTAAAAACGATCCGTCAAACGATATGGCTTACTATTATCTTGCAAAAACAAAGATTGCCGATAAGGATTTTGACTCTGCGCTTTCGATATGTGAAGATCTTAAAAAAGCTTCTCCCGACAGCCTTGAGTATTATATTATTAAAGCTACAGTTCTTCGTTTACAGGGCGAGTTTGACGCCGCTGTTGACGTTTGCGAAGAGGGACTCGGCAAAGGCAAGGACGTTGAGCTTACAAGGCAGGAAGCAATAGCTTATATGCTTGCAGGCGAAGAGCAGAAAGCGCTCAAAGCCGCAACAGACGCTTATGAGCAGGCTTATTCCGCAGCGTATGCAAATCAGAACGTTTCACTTGAAGCTCTCAATACTTCGGCGCTTATTGCTTATCTTTGCGGCGATGAAGACACTTACGACCAGATAAAACAGCTTCTTACAGGCTCACAGTATGATTTTGAAGACAGCGTATATCAGGTCATAAAAGGCGAAAAAGAATTCAAAGACATTTTCATGAGCGGAAAGGGGGATATATAATATGAAAATCATTTACCTTATCTCCAAATACGCCACGTTTTTCGGCGCGTTGATAAAAGGATTGTGGGAACACATTTTCTGCGGAATTTTCAAAATCTTTGTTGAGGATGCAAGATATCTGCAGCCGAATGAACTCTGCGGTCATGTTGAACATTCTTTATCCCATAACCGTGCAAAAACGTTTTTCTCAATTTTTATTCCCTCGCTTATCAATGCAGTCCTTGCATTTTTCCTTTGCTCAGCAGGCTTTACGGGGCTTTTTGTGCTCAAGGTTGCTCATACAAACGCGATGTTCTGGATATATGCCGTACTGCTTTATCTCGGCATATCTTTCCTTTGCAACATTTTTCCGCTTGTTGAAGACGCTATGAACAACTGGAATCTTATCTATGGCGTAAAGCTTTCTGAGGAAGATAAAAAATTAAACGAAGAAATCAAAGAAAAAATCAAAGCGAACAAAGCTTTTGAAAAAGAGCAGAAAAAGCTTGCAAAAGAAAAAGGTAAGCCCTTCAAACCGTCTGCAAAAGAGGACATAGGAATTATAAAAAGCCAGTCAAGTATTTTTACAAAGATCATTCTTTTTATTCCGTCGGTTGTTCTTTATGCGGGAGCTTATCTTGAAAAATATGCAGTTACGTTTATACTCAGCGTTATTGCAGTTGCTGCCGCAATAATAATTTAACAGTTTGCCTTTTTTGATCAGGTCGGTTATCCCGGCCTGATTTTTTTTAATGTTATTTAACTATTGCATTTATGGCAAAAAACATATATAATATATACATTAAAGAACGACAAGGAGTTCAGCTAATGAAAAAAATAATGAACCTTGTAATTGGCGGGATTCAGAATAAAATATTCAATCTTGTTCTTGTTACTACTATATTGATTGTGGCGGCGTATCTTGCCGTAATACTCGTTCAGTCCAACAAGCTGACTGCGCTTGTGGGACAGACAAACGAAAAACAGCAGGAAGCTGTAAGCGAAATTTCCTCGAACGCCATGAATCAGATTATATCGGGCAGCCTCGGAAAAAATACAGAGCTTGAAGCGGAATATTCCGACAGCGGTTTTGCCGAGCTTAAAAGCATGGTTTCCATGATCAGCGACTATGCTGAAAAGCTTTATTCAGACCCGGGAAATTATGCTGGTGTTCCGGTATCTTTGCCGGATGCAAAAAATGACGGCAAGGTTTCCACCCAAATAGTTTACAACAAAGGCGTGAACGTCAACAGCGCTGAGATTTCAAGGGAAATTGCTCTTTTGGGCAATCTTAGCGATATGATGGAATCAATGTTTAACAGCTCCGAGCAGATAAATTCATTCTTTATCGCAAGCCCTGCGGAATTTGCGCTTATAACCGATGACCGCGCCGGAAGTAAATTTGATGAGAACGGAAATATTATCAACGTCGATATCTGCGCAAGAAGCTGGTATACAAACGCCGTAAAAGAAGGAAAGATTTATTTTTCTGAGGTTGAGAAAGATTCTTTTACAGATAAGATCGGAATTGTATGTTCCATCCCGGTTTACGTCGATGATAAACTCGTGGCAGTTGCCGGTGCCGATCTGTTTCTTGACTCCATGGAGCAGACGATCAATTCTTCTGATCAGAACGGCGGATTCACCTGCGTAGTCAATCATAACGGTCACGTTATTTTTTCACCTAAAAAAAGCGGATTGTTCAAAGTTGAAACGGTTGAAACCGCTTCGGATTTACGCAAGTCTGAGAATACCGATCTCGCAAAATTTGCAGCGGATTCTTTTAAAGAAAATACCGACGCACGCATAATAAAAATAGATGGTACGGATTATTACGTTACAGGCTCGCCGATGAAAACGGTCGGCTGGGCTATGCTCTCACTTGTTGAAAAAAGCGCGACTGATCAGCTTATGAACACGATCAACAAAAGCTATGAAGATATAAGCGACGATGCAGTTGCCCAGTTCAGGGAAAATATGTCGAAGGCGAAAGTTACGATAATAATTCTCCTTATTGCGGTGTTTATGCTGAGTGTTGCAAACGCTTTGATTCTCGGAAAGAGAATTGTAAAACCGCTTGAAAAAATGACAAGAAGAGTTGCGGCTATCGGTGGAGACGATCTTCTTTTCAAAATGGAAAAGGATTATGAAACAGGCGATGAAATTGAGGTTCTTGCAAAATCATTTGCTGATCTTTCCGCTAAAACGCTCAGATACGTTGATGAAGTTAAAAAAGTTACGTCTGAAAAAGAGCGTATAGGCGCCGAGCTTGATATTGCAGGTAAAATCCAGAGCGGAATGCTGCCGAATATTTATCCTGCGTTCCCGGAAAGGCCTGAGTTTGATATATACGCAACTATGACTGCCGCAAAGGAAGTAGGCGGCGACTTCTATGACTTCTTCCTTATAGATGATGATCACCTCGCTGTTGTAATGGCAGACGTTTCGGGCAAGGGTGTTCCTGCGGCGCTGTTTATGATGGCATCAAAAATTCTTATTAGCAACTACTCTTCAATAGAAAAAACTTCACCTGCCCATATTCTTGAGCTTGTGAACGAGCAGATATGCAAAAACAATCCTGCCGATCTTTTTGTTACCGTATGGCTCGGCATACTTGAAATTTCAACAGGAAGGCTCAAAGCCGCAAACGCAGGTCACGAATTTCCGTGTGTAAAAAGAGCAGGCGGAGAGTTTGAACTGTTTAAAGACAAACACGGTTTTGTTGTCGGCGGAATGGACGGAACAAAGTACAAAGAGTACGATATAATGCTCGGCAAAAACGACTTTATTTTCCTTTATACAGACGGTGTTCCGGAAGCAACAAATGCTGAAAATCAGCTTTTCGGTACTGACAATATGCTCAGAGCGCTTAACCTTGCCCCGGATGCTCGCCCTGATGAGATACTTGCCAATGTTCACGGCGAAGTCAATAAGTTTGTTAAGGATGCACCGCAGTTTGACGATCTTACAATGCTTTGCCTTGAGATGCTCCAATAACGTTTTTGTATAATTTTAAGAAAGGGATTACGATTATGAAAGAACTCGATATAGAAGCAAGAGCAGAAAATCTTGAAAAGGTTATACAATTTGTCGATCAGGAGCTGGAAACAGCGGATTGCCCTATTAAAGCGCAGATGCAGATAGAGATAGCAGTTGAAGAAATATTTATTAATATCGCTAACTACGCTTATAATCCGGATACGGGAAGCGCTGTTATCCGCGTTGAGGTTGCAGACGACCCTGTTAGCGTAAAGCTCGTGTTTATTGATAAGGGCGTGCCTTATGATCCGCTTGCAAAAAAAGACCCCGACATCACTCTTTCCGCTGAAGAGAGAGACATCGGAGGACTCGGGATATTTATGGTTAAAAAGAATATGGACGAGATTCATTACGAATATAAAGATGGTCAGAACATACTGACTCTTATAAAAAATCTTTAAAAAATTCCGGTATCACGCACAGCGCATGATGCCGGATAATTTTATGGTTTGTTTATTACTGTTCAAACTCGCTGAAGGTTGCGTCTGCCGGCGGATAAAAATCTGCATTTCCGCGATCCTGGGCAACAAGATCGTTGTAGAAGTTAACTTTAGTAAGACCCATATAAGGATCTACCCAAAGAGCACCTATGCCGAGGCATAAAGAACCTACGATAACCCAACCGATGAAGCTGAGGTCAAGGATGAAAAGTTCGCCTTTATGACCCTGGGTAAGTCTCTTGCTTTCGTTGATGCACTGATTCCAGTCATATTCAGGATGATCAGCTTTAACATAATACGCAAATGAATATGCGTATGATTTAACTATACCGGGGATAACAAAAAGCATAGACCACAGGGCAACGAAAATGGTTGTAAGAAGACCGATAAGAAATGTTTCGCCGAAATCATCTTTGAATCCGTCAAAGAGACCGTTTAGGTCAGGTTTTTCTCCTGTTCTTGAAAGCTTGATGTACATTTTTCCTATAGCGTAAGATATAGGACCTAAAACGATAAGAGAACCTAATACGGGCACAATTGATGCAGCGCCTGTGATAACCGATCCAATAAAGACGAAAAGTACAGCATATAACCAGTTAGGTTCAAAAATTCCTCCAAGCTGGGATTTAGCTCTTGATTTTAATTCAGCTCTGTTCATAATAAATACCCTTTCCGTAAACTTATTGTCACTGAATTTCTTCAGCAAAATGATTATATCACATCAATAAAGTTTCAGCAAGTATTTTGGTAAAAATATTGCGACAAACGATTGAGCGGGATTTTATTGAAGCGTTGATATTGACTTTTTGATCAAATAACTGTATACTGAATTAGTTATAGGATATCATATTTTATAAAGATAAAGTAAGAAGGGTGTGGTGTTATGGTAGAATCGGAACGCAGACGAAGACAGCAGCGTTTTGATGAAACAAAAAGTACTATACGCAGAATCGAATCCCTTTTTGAAATAATTGTTCTGGCGCTTACTTATTATATCGTTTGGAGAATCAAATATGACGTCAAGGCAATGCCGAATTACAACGGCAACGGCAAATATGTTTTGATTCTTGTTTACGCTTTTCTCAACTTCATTCTGTTTTCATACAGCGACGGTTTTAAATTCGGTCATATAAAACTTACTGATGTCACGATTTCGCAGTGGATATCTATGTTTTTTCTGAATACGATAACCTATTTTCAGATTTCGCTTATTGCCAACCGTTTGCTGTCGGTTATACCGATGCTTCTGCTGACGGGGCTGGATATTGTTATCACTTTTATTTTGTCGTATATTTTTACGGCTATTTATCACGCGCATACCATACCTAAGCAGATGATAATGATTTACGGCAAAGACAATGCGCCAATGCTGAAACGCAAAATGGATTCACGAGTTGACAAATACCAGATTAAGCGTATGATGTCCTGCGACGAATATTCATTCGACGATATAGTCAAGGTCATAGGGGATTATGATGCGGTAGTAATCAATGACGTTGATGCTCAGATAAGAAATGATTTGCTCAAATACTGCTACAAAAATTCTATCAGAACATATTCTGTGCCCAAGCTTTCGGACGTTATTTATTCAGGAAGCGAGGATATTATGCTCTTTGATACTCCGCTCAAGCTGATACGGGGCAGAGGGCTTACTCCTGCGCAGAGATTTGCAAAAAGAGCTATGGATCTTGCGCTGTGTTTTATTGCGATGATTCCTTCGTCTTTTATAATGCTTATCGTTGCCCTTGCCATTAAAATTGAGGATGGCGGAGCCGTGTTTTACCGTCAGAAACGTGTGACAAGAGACGGCAAGGAGTTTGATATACTAAAGTTCCGCTCTATGATAGAAAATGCGGAAGCAGACGGCAAGCCGCATCCCGCAACAGAAAATGACGCCCGAATCACGAAAGTCGGTAAAGTTATAAGAGCGCTGCGTATTGACGAGCTGCCGCAGCTTCTTAATATAATCAAGGGCGATATGTCTATCGTCGGTCCCCGTCCCGAAAGGGTCGAGCATTGTAAAATGTACGGCGAGCAGATCCCTGAATTTGAATTCAGAAACAAGGTCAAGGGCGGACTTACAGGCTACGCTCAGGTTTACGGAAAGTATAATACTACTGCGCTTGATAAGCTCAGACTTGATCTGATGTATATTGAAAATTATTCATTTGCGCTTGATATAAAAATAATTCTTATGACAGTACGCATCCTTTTCAAAAAAGAGAGTACTGAAGGATTTGAAGAATAAACAGAATTTAAAACAGAGACTTAATAATTCATCAAAAAGGTGGGTAAGCATGTACGGCGATCTGGTATCTATAATAATGCCGGCATATAACTGTGCTGATTGGATTGCAAAGTCAATAGATTCGATTATAGCCCAGACATATCAGAACTGGGAGCTGGTAGTTACCGACGACTGCTCAACGGATGACACGCTGAGTATGATTCAGCGGTATTCGCAATCTGACAGCCGTATCAGATGGTACAAGCTGCCGAAAAATTCAGGCGCGGCGGCTGCAAGAAATAAATCTGTTGACGAGGCGAACGGCGTTTACCTTGCTTTTCTTGACAGCGACGATCTCTGGAGACCCGAAAAGCTTGAAAAACAGATCAGGTTTATGGATGACAACAACTATGACTTTACCTGCACTGATTACGGCAAGGTTGACGAGCAGGACAATATAAAGGATATTGTCATTGCGTGTGAAAAAAAGTATGACTACAATCTTCTTCTAAAGCGCTGTCCCGGCAACTCTACAATTATTTATAACTGCCGTTCGCTCGGTAAATTTCACGCAGCGGATATAAAAAGGCGAAACGACTTTGTAATGTGGCTTTCCGTTATAAAAAAAGCAAAGTACGTCTACGGACTGAATGAGACGCTGGGCTATCACAGACTCAGAGAAGGTTCGATTTCGTTCAAAAAGAGCGATCTGCTCAAATATCAGTGGATAGTTTACAGAAAGATAGAGCATCTCGGTCTGTTGAAATCGGCGTATCTTGTAGCTTATAAAATTACGGAAACAATATCGCAGTCCATCAGTATGAAATAAAAAATAAGACGATAAAAAATCAGAGCATCCCGAAAAGGAAGCTCTGATTTATGTTTTATGAAGTTAAATTATGCTTTGCCTGCGCAGCCGAGAACTTCGTTGATCTTATGTTCAACCATACCCTGGATAGCGTCTCTTGCGGGCTTGAGATACTGACGGGGATCAAAGTGGGTCGGCTCTTCTGCAAGGTGCTTTCTTATAGCCGCTGTCATAGCAAGACGAAGGTCTGAGTCAATGTTGATCTTGCAAACTGCCATAGTTGCAGCCTTGCGGAGCATTTCCTCGGGGATACCGATTGCATCAGGCATTTTTCCGCCGTATTTATTGATTTCTTCAACAAACTCGGGAACTACGCTTGATGCGCCGTGAAGAACGATCGGGAAACCGGGAAGACGTTTTGAAACTTCTTCAAGAATGTCAAAACGAAGCTGGGGTTTCTGGCCGGGTTTGAATTTGTATGCGCCGTGGCTTGTGCCGATAGCGATAGCAAGCGAATCAACGCCTGTTCTGTTTACAAAATCCTCAACCTGTTCGGGCTTTGTGTACGATGCGTCTTCAGCAGAAACGTTTACGTCATCTTCAACGCCTGCAAGCTGACCGAGCTCGCCTTCAACAACAACGCCGTGAGCGTGAGCATAGTCAACAACCTGCTTTGTAAGAGCAACGTTCTCTTCATAAGGAAGGTGAGACCCGTCGATCATAACTGATGTGAAACCGCCGTCGATGCAGCTCTTGCAGGTTTCAAAATCAGGACCGTGGTCAAGATGAAGAGCTATCGGAAGACCTGTTACTTCAATAGCAGCCTCAACGAGCTTTACGAGGTATGTGTGGTTTGCATAAGCTCTTGCGCCTTTGGAAACCTGAAGAATAAGGGGAGCATTGAGCTTTTTGGCAGCTTCAGTAATACCCTGGATGATTTCCATATTGTTTACGTTGAATGCGCCTATTGCGTAGCCGCCCTTATAGGCGTCCTCAAACATTTTTTTAGTGGTTACAAGTGGCATTTTATATCACTCCTGTTTAATTTTTCTTTTGTATTATATCATTTTATGGGAATTTGTCAACATCCGCAGAGCTTTAAGTTGATTTATTTGGCATATTTTTTCATTAACTACTTGTAAAAATAAAAAAATAATTGTAAAATAATATGTATAAAACTGAAAGGGTGATTTGTTATGATAAGCAAACCGAAACTTGCGTATTACAGAACATATCAGAAAGCGTTTATGCTTGCCGAATGCCTCTTTGACTGGAGCGAGCCTTATCTTCTTAAAGGCGCCGGAGCTATCAAGGAGCTTCCTGCTCTTGTTAAATCAAAGGGCATCAACAACGTTCTTATCGTTACCGACAAAGGTCTTATGGGCCTTCACCTGCTTGACAGCCTTTTTGAAGCGCTTGACGAGCAGTCGATCAAATACTCTGTTTATGACGGAGTTCAGCCCAATCCGACTATTGATAATATTGAAGAGGCAAGACGTATGTATCTAAAAAACAGCTGTCAGGCGATAATCGCTTTCGGCGGCGGTTCACCTATGGACTGCGCAAAAGCCTGCGGCGCAAGAGTTACCAACCCCAACAAACAGGTTGTTGATATGAGAGGACAGCTCAAGATCCGTCATAAGCTGCCGCCGTTCTTTGCAGTTCCCACTACTGCCGGCACAGGCTCTGAGGTTACGCTTGCCGCTGTTGTTTCAAATCCCAAAACTCACGAAAAGAATGCGATCAATGACCCGAAACTTCGCCCGAAGTATGCTGTGCTTGACCCTGAGCTTACCCTCGGTCTGCCGCCTCACATCACTTCAACAACGGGTATGGACGCTCTGACTCATGCTGTTGAAGCTTATATCGGCCTTTCAAACGTTGCGGCTACCGAAAAATATGCAGAAGACGCAACAAAGCTTATTTTTGAAAATCTCGAAAAAGTTTATCAGAACGGCAAAGACGTTGAAGGCAGACTCAATATGCTTGTAGCTTCATACTATGCAGGTATGGCGTTCACAAGAGCTTACGTCGGCTACGTTCACGCAATAGCTCATAATCTCGGCGGACTTTACGGCACACCTCACGGACTTGCAAATGCCGTAATTCTTCCTTATGTTCTTGAATATTTCGGCGAAAGCGCATACGCACGCCTTGCTAAACTGGCTGACGTTGCAGGCATCACCGAAGAAGGACAGTCAACAGAAGAAAAAGCTAAGCTCTTTATAGAGAGAATCAAGGAAATGAACAGAAATATGAACATTCCCGAGCATTTCGACTTTATCAAGGACGAGGATATTCCGACTCTTGTTGAAAGAGCGCTTAAAGAAGGCAACCCGCTTTATCCCGTACCGAAGGTAATGGACGAAGACGACTGCCGTGAAGTAATTCTCAAAATCAGAGGATAATTTTAAGATTTTTCTCCGGACACAAAATTGTCCGGAGATTTTTTATATAAAAAACACGGAGCAAACTCCTGCTCCGTGAAAAAATATATTTAATTATTCAGCTTCGCCCAATCCTTCGGAAATGCCGAGCATTACGATGCCGACGATAACCGAGATAACGCAGGCGTACTGTGAAGCTTTAAGTTTCTCCTTGAGGAAAATCCTTGAAAGAACGACTGATACGATGCAGTAGGAAGCAACCATCGGGGCAGAAAGCACGGGGTTCCTTGCCATAGCGTATACATAGAAAATCTGACCGAATTCCTCAAAACATGCCGCAGTTGCCTGTGACGGATTCTTAAACGGATTGTAAGGCGCTTTATTGCGGATAAGCATATAAATCCAGAAAACAACGCCAATTGCAAAGAATGTAAGACCGTAAATGATCGTAACGTCGGTTTCCGTAAGTCCGAGACCTGTTTCTTCATCAAGAATGATTCCGTCTGCCGCAGTTCCGATAGTATCGAATACGCAGTAGAGCAGGGGGAAAATCAATGCCAGCGCGCCGAGCCTGTATTTCGGGTCGCCCTTGTATTTTTCGCTGAGTTTCTTTTCTACGACTGCGAGAGCTATAACGCCTATTACGATAATCAGCGTGCCGATAAGATCAAGAGCGGAAAATTCTTCTGTGATGCTTCCTATTCTGCCTCGTGCAAGGAAGAAAATGATCATCGCAGCTGCCGATAATGCGCCTGACGCATTCTGAACGGGAGAGATGATTGAAATTTCAAGGTATCTCATACCTGCGTAGCCGATTACCATTGAAAGTATGTAACCCATTGAAGCGGGTAAATATTTAACGATGTTTTCAAAAGAAAGCGCATGATGCTCAAACAGAGCGCTGTCCTGCGGCATAAGCAG
>CADAMY010000063.1 GCA_902789095.1 Oscillospiraceae bacterium
GTTTTCTGCTCAGCGTTGAGCGTGAAGCTCTGGGTATATACTATTCCGCCCTCTCCGAAAACTTCAGCCCTTATATATCCTCCGATTTCATCAGCATAATCGTCCAGATCCAAAGTTCCGTTATTCGCTTTGGTCGTTGCAATAAGCTTTCCGTCAGAAATCCAGCGGACAAGCAGCGCGTCGGAAGACTTGACAGAAATAGTGTTTTTACTGTCGTCAACAGTGATTGATTTAATCATCGGTCTTGCGCTGCGGTTAAAATATCCGTCGTCGTCAATAGCCTTGTATCTTTCCCAGACGTTGCTTCTCTTGCCTGTTTTTTCAAGCTCCGATCTTTCAGCGTCATAAGCGGTGATTATATCGCAAAGCTCTGCATAAAGCTCTGTTTCGCCGTAATACTCTTTTATGCTCTCAGCTATCTGGCAAAGCTCCTCATAATTGCAGATGCAAGTACTGCTCGGGAAAAATTCACCGTTTTTAAGAGCTGATTTTACAGCTTCAGACGTTTTTTCGCTTGCCAAAATATAAGTACTGCCCGTGTCGATTTTATCAAGCTGATGAGCGTCGCTCGTAGCTACGGCTAAAACGGTTTTGCCGGATTCAGCAGCTTTTGTCAGCATCAGATCCCAAAGCTTTCTGTCGTACCTTGTGCGGTCATCGCCTTTGCTGTTGATATCAATACCGAGGCAGGAATCATACTTATCGATAATTCCGTAAAACTTCTGGAAAAGGTATTTATATGAAGCGTTTTCAAGGTTATATGCGTCCTTCTGATAAAGCTCATATCTTGCGTTTGAATATTCGCCCGGATGATTGATAACGCAAAGTCCGCCTTCCTTTTCAACTCCCCTGACAGCGTCCTGATAATCATTCGGCAGGTTTCTGTGAAAATCAGCAAACCAACTGTTGACGTGAGCATTGACCGAAATTGCGTTCTGCTCGATTCCACAGGGAATCTGCATGATCTCCCTGCCGTCTTCGGTTACAAGATATTCGTCACCGCCGCGGCTGAGCATAGTATAGCCCATTCCTTTTTCAAAACTGCCGCTGTCGCCGAGATAATCAAGTCCCTCAATATTTCTTCCGACCAGATGAAGAGCCTTGTGCATAAAATCAGGGCTCTTTTTCTCTCTCCAACTGTAATCAACAACGCCGTGATCGGTAATGGAAACAATGTCAAAACCTGTTTCATAATGACGCTCAAGCGACTGGCGAAGGGTGATTTTACCGTCTGAAGCATTAGTGTGGGAATGGAGCGCTGTTTTATACTGATTAACAGAATTCCAATCTATGTTTGAATACGGATTAGTGATAGTAAAGCTGTCTGTCTTTGCAGACGCAGAAAGTCCGCAAGCCGCAGAGCTTACCATGATCGTGCTCAATAAAGCGCACGTTGTTTTGATTACAGCCGATTTAATATTCATAAGTTAACCTCTTTCTTAAGATTAATACTCTTTAAATATAACATATCCGATGCCTGTTTTCAAGCATAAAAACATGATATAAAAATAAATCAAATGCCGCCTCGGAATTGAGACGGCAATTGTTGGTTTTTTATTCTATCGGTTCAAAATCTGAAGCGGGATGTTTGCAAAGAGGACAGATGTAATCATCCGGAAGCTCATCGCCTTCATAAACGTATCCGCAGATTTTGCATACATAGCCTTTTTTGCCCTCGGTCTGCGGCTTCGGCTTAACGTTTTTCTGATAATAAGTATAAGTCATAGTCTCTTTATCGGAAATCACTCTTGCCTCTGTAACTGAGCAGATAAACATTCCGTGAGTGTCAAGGTCAACGTACTGCTCAACCTTGAGCGACATAAAAGAGTTGATATATCTCGGCAGGAAAGCAAGTCCGTTATCTGAATGAAGCGGCTCAATATCCTTAAATTTATCATTGTTTCTGCCGCTTTGGAATCCGAAAGTTTCAAAAACGCTGAACGGAGCGTCGACCGACAGACAGTTGACATTCATTATACCTGTTTGCTTGATAACGTGATGCGAATAGTTCGCTTTGTTTATAGCAACGGCGATTCTGTTGGGAGTATTTGTAACCTGAGACACCGTGTTGACTATAAGTCCGTTATCCTTCTTGCCGTCGTTAGACGTTACAACATAAAGTCCGTAGCCGATGTTAAAAAGAGCGGTAAGATCGTTTTTATCGGCAGTCTCATCATGCTGAGCTATATAATCACGGCAAAGCTCGTCAGCAAGCGCTTCTATCTGCTCGTTATTCTGAGCATTTACAGCCGACTTGATTGACACGTTATTTTCGGTAAAAGTAAGATTCTTACTGTTTTCAAGCATCTTTTTCATTACTTTTATAGCCATAGGCGCCCACGACCCGTTTTCAATAAGTCCGATAGTCTTATTGCTGAAATTGCGCTCTGTGAGGTGATTGATGAACTCTCTCATAAACGGGAAGATTTCAGCGTTATATGTTGTAGTCGCAAGAACTATCTTGCCGTAACGGAATGCGTCTTCAACAGCCTCAGCCATATCACAGCGTGCAAGGTCATTAACAGCTACCTTCGGGCAGCCCTTAGCCTTGAGCTTTTCTGCAAGAGCTTCAACAGCCTTTTTGGTGTTGCCGTAAACAGACGTATAAGCTATCATTATTCCGTCTGTTTCAACGCCGTATGAAGACCAGGTATTGTAAAGTCCGAGATAATAACCGAGATTTTCGGTAAGGATCGGACCGTGGAGCGGGCAGATTGTCTGAATATCAAGAGCAGCCGCCTTTTTGAGAAGAAGCTGAACCTGAGCGCCGTATTTGCCTACGATTCCGAAATAATAGCGGCGTGCTTCGCATGCCCAGTCTTCGTCAGTATCAAGTGCGCCGAATTTGCCGAATCCGTCAGCCGAGAAAAGGACTTTATCATAACTGTCATAAGTTACGATAACCTCCGGCCAGTGAACCATCGGAGCCGTTACAAAAGTAAGGATATGCTTGCCGAGTGAAAGAGTATCGCCCTCGCCTACCGTGATTTTTCGCTCTTCAAAATCGGTCTCAAAGAAGTTTTTCATCATAACGAATGCTTTAGCTGATGCGACGATCTGAGTATCTGGATAAGCATTCATAAAATTGAGGATATTTGCAGAATGGTCAGGCTCCATATGCTGAACTATAAGATAATCAGGTTTGCGGGAGCCGAGAGCCTCCTGAAGATTGTCAAGCCATTCGTGAGTGAAATGAGCGTCAACAGTATCCATGATCGCAATTTTTTCGTCGATTATAGCGTATGAATTATAAGCCATGCCGTTCGGCACGTCATACTGACCCTCAAAAAGATCGATTTTGTGGTCATTTACGCCGATGTATTTAATATCATTTGTAATATTTTTCATAAATATCTCCTATTTTTGTTTTTATTAATAAGGGTAAGAATTTTGCGATTCTTACCCTTTGAAAACTTATCAGAATTTAAACTCCGGAAGGAATTCTTTGTGAGCCTGTTTAAGCTCCTCGAAGCATTTTGTTGCCTTCTCCCAGTCGCCTACAAGCGGATGAATAAGAAGACCGTTGATTACAGCCTGTTCGTCACCGTTAACAGCGCCTTCAACCGTGTACTTTTCATAAGCCTTAACTACACGCATAAGGTTTTTGATGTGTTTGGTCGCAGGAACAGTAACCGGAACAGGTGTTGCTCCGTCTGCGCCGATAACGGCAGCGATTTCAACAACATCGTCGTCATCCATAAAGTCAAGTGTTCCGTTATTCTTGATATTGACAACGTGAACGTCTTTCTTATCGTTAGCGATGGAATCAATAAGCGAAACAGCGGCAAGAGAATACTTGTGGCCGCCTCTCTTATCAAGCAGAGCAGGCTTTACACAAAGCTCCTCATCCTGATACATTTTAAGAAGGTCCTCTTCAATGTCCATACATACCTGAGCTCTTGTTTTTTCATCCTCACGCTGATGCTGCAGCTTTGCTTCGCGGCAGTAATAATACTGAAGATATGAGCTCGGAAGAGCCTGAATCGTTTTAAGGCATTCGATATCAAATCCGTCATCCTTAATATTCGCCATAACCTTAGGAGAAAATCCGCTTTCAATAAGTCCGGGAAGAAGCTCCTCTCCGTCTTTTTTAACTGAAGTGATCCAGCTTAAATGGTTAAGGCCGAGATAAGTTATTTCGCTGTCAAGACCTGTGATTTCCTTAACGTCGTCGAGCATATCGATCGGAACGTTGCAAAGACCGATATTCTTAACGTTGGTATGGTTGAGAACGAACTCCGTGATGATACCTGACGGATTAGTGAAGTTGATAAGCCATGCATCAGGGCAGATAGCTTCGATTCTGTCGCATATATGCTTGATAACAGGAATGGTACGAAGAGCCTTGAAGCATCCGCCGATACCCGTTGTTTCCTGACCGATGAGGTCGTATTTTTTCGGGATGCTCTCATCAAGATAACGGGCGTGAAGCTTGCCTACACGAATCTGAGTAACGACGAAGTTAGCGCCCTGAAGAGCTGTATCAAGGTCGTCAGTCATAATAACTTCACAATCAACTCCGGCTTTTTTGAGCATGCGGACGCAGAGATTGCCGACAATCGTTCTCTTGCGCTCATCAATGTCCATAAAAGAAACCTTTTTGAGGTTGAGTGAGTCTTTGGCTTTCAGGAAGCCGTCAATTAGCTCAGGGCAATAAGTGCTGCCTGAACCGATAACTGCAAGATAAATATCTTTCATATATAAAATCTCCTTTGGATATAAATTATGCGTATTGCTGTAAAATCCAGTTGATGCAGCCTGTAACGGGCGGCTTGTCCGGAACGATGAATTTCATCTTTCTTCCGCTCTGGGCAAGGCATTTTTCTTTTAACAGATCTGTATAAACTTCGCTTGGCAGCTTAGCGTGAATTGAGCCTGAAAGCACAACTTCGATCACATCATCTGTAAAGTTAAGCTGCTTTACATGAGCGGTAATGAGGTCAGCTCCGCGCTGAGCCATACTTTCGATTATTTCAAGCGTTTTCTTATCGCCGAGCTTTGAAGCGTCAAAGAAAAAGTCAATAAGGCGCATGATAAACGGATCGTTGTCTTCATCTTCAAAGCAGGAAACTTTATCAAGAAATTCCTCTCTTGAAGTAATGCCGTATTCATCATAGAACATTTTAGAAAGCGCTGTTTCGCCGAGTCCGAGATAAACGTCGTCATAAATCGTTTTATAAGTCATCATGGCTATCCAGTGGCCGTTGCCCTCATCGCCCGAAAACTCGCCGAGACCCGCAAGCTGAAGCATTTTGCCGTCTGAATCTATCGAATTGCAGCAGGTTCCCGTACCGCAGTTATAGCCGATAGCTGCGCTTCCTGTTGCGCCGGCTTTAACTACAAGGAAACCGTCGTTGTAAATCTCAAAATTCTTAAGACCGTATTCGGTGAGCCTTCTGCACATTTCGTCGTGCTGGAAAGGATGGTCTATTCCCGCAAGGCCCATAAGGATAAATGAAATGTCGTCAAGCGTTTTGCCTGATTCTTTAAGCAGATCATTTATACCCTGCCAGACGATAGGCGCAGCGTCGTCAAAACCGTTTTCATAATTTTCGTGGTTGCTCCCCTTGCCTTTTACAAGACATAGAAGATCTTTATTTTCATTAAAGAGCGCATAAGCGGTTTTTGTTCCGCCGCCGTCAACGCCGATATAGTATTTCATAAGCATAAATCCTTTCTTAAATACTTATTTAATTTTATAACAAACACTCGATATTGTCAAGAAAATCATAGACACTGAGTATAATATCAGCAGAAAAATTACTCATATATTATTTCATCTGCCAGGGAGCTTCTCTCGTTCCAATCCCGTATTATTTCAGGACTTTTCTTTTCAAAGCTGTAATTGCGTTCAAGATAATCCGCAAAAGCTTCAGAAAACTTTACAGCTCCCGGTGTTGTCAGATGGAGCGTATCTGCAAAGTCAGTTTCAATATCCAGATTTGCTTCGTTCCCGGTCTCGGAATAATTATATATTTTATACCCGTATTTTTCGACTTTGCTTTTAATGTAATTCGTTCTCTGATAATAATCGACTGCCCTGTTGTAAGAAAACTCATCATGCGTAATCTTCGGCAGATTCACAAAAACAATATTTTTCAGATTATTTTCTTCACAAAAGACAAGGAAATCTTCAAAAACAGCGTTGGAATCCGGTGTAAGCGACTGCGATTCATTTTCTGCCTTGTAGTCAAAAAATTTGACTTCATCGGCAAAAGACTGAGCAGTTCTGTTCAGCGTTGCTCCGCCAAGCGGATCTCTGATGTTATTTATCTGCTTATTCAGCAGTCTGTAAGTAATCGGTAAATATGCATACAAGCTTGTGATATTTTTATGATATTTAATAAATTCAAAATATCGCTCGCTTTTTTCGTCAGGCAGAAAGCGGTTTACTACTTCTCGCCAGTTGCGGTTTTTGGGCATTGAGTCAGTCCACAGCATAATCGGCTCTTTCTCATTCTGGAACTTATCGTCAACCAAAAATCCGTCCAGATCTATGACCAGCAAAGCATCAGGCTGCTTAGTCAATACTTCTTTGATAACCGAATAATAAATATTTGCGCTGCATGCGCCCAAAGCAAAGCAATATGAAGTTATACCCGTTTTTTTCCAGACGGCGCTCGGTAAAAAATCTTTGCTGGCTCCGCTTGAACCTACAAATACAACGTCAAGACTGTTTTCAGGTTCACGGTAAAAGGAAGAAACGGTATTTTCAATATCCTCAGACGGATGATTGCATATAACCGAACATATCGCCACGCCTGACAATATAATCATTAAAGAAACAAAAAAGCATATTATTCTTTTTGCTGTTAATGGCATAACAAAAATCCTTTACTTAAAATTGAGCATATACAAAAGGCAGACGCGTAAACGATGAGCCGTAAACTCCTAATATAATAATAACGAGTATTTCAGCCGTACATAATATCCATCTTGCTCTCTTATGCTCAGCAAACCAACCGATAAAATCTGTTCCTTTTTCTTTTTTGTAAGAAATGAAAAACATCAATCCGGTAAACAAAACAACAATTACAAAATCCAGTAAAGAAAGATTGATGCTGTTATAATAATCTGATATATTACCTGCAGGATCAAGATATACAAAAACGGATTTAATGATCTGAATGAAATCATACGTTGAATCTGCTCTGAATAAGGTAAGACCGATAACAACAAGAACTGACGTTCTGAGAATCCTGAAAATCCCAAATGCTTTGCCTTCCCTGTTTATTTTAAGCTTCGCGCAGATTTTTTCAAACAGAGGTTCAAAAATAAGACCAGCGCAGATAATTATATAATAATAAACTCCGTATAAAATATATTTCCAGCTTGTGCCGTGCCAGATTCCGTTGAAAAGCCAAACAAATGCCAGCGCATAAAACATCGGAACGGTAGTTTTAAAATATTCATTCTTGATTTTATCACAAAGAGAGATGATTTTTCTGTTTATCTTTGACATTGAAACAGAATAGAATATGTATTTTTTTATCCAGTCGCCGAGTGTGATATGCCATCTGCGCCAGAATTCCTGAACAGATTTTGAGAAAAACGGCTGTCGGAAATTTTCAGGCAATTCTATACCGAAAAGACATGAAACACCGCGGACTATATCAATACACCCTGAAAAATCAAAATAAATATTCACAGCGTAAAGTATCATGCCCGCTAAAGATGTTGTAAAACCGTATTGTTCGTAATTATCAAAGAACTGGTTTGCGGCAATACCCGCCCTGTCGGCAATAATCATTTTTTTCATCAGTCCGAAAAGGATGATCTGAATCCCCGTCATAAACGTTTCAAAGTCAGGTTTATTAATTTTATCGAGCTGAGAAGAAAAAGATTTGTAGTTGCCTATTGGTCCTTCGACGATGTGCGGAAAATAAACGGTAAAAAGAAGCAGCTTGCAATAATTTTTTTCCGCCTTGAGCGTTCCTCTGTAAACATCAATCGCATAACCCGCTATTGAAAGAGTATAATACGAAATTCCCAAAGGCACCATTAAAGACAGCAGAGGGATACTGCCCAGTGATAATGATTCTGAAATATCGTTGATTATTCCGGTGAAAAATCCCATATACTTGAATACTGCAAGCAATAAAAAAGACAGGACTATCTCAACTGTGCAGATTCTCTTTTTAACTTTTGAATTCTGCTTTTTGGCTTCTTTTCGCTCTTCTTTGGAAAGTTCTTTTTTCTTTGCGTTAAAAGCCTCATTCACTTTATCAATTTTAATTGACAAAAAATAAATAAACAAAGTATTAACCACAGGGAGTATTATTAAATATTTCGATGAGCAAATATAAAATACACAGCTTGCGGTTAACAATATATATTTTTTTAATTTTAACGGAGCAAAATAAAACAGTAAAAAGCAGATAAAAGTTAAAATGGCAAAGCCT
This sequence comes from Oscillospiraceae bacterium, assembly GCA_902789095.1. Lineage (GTDB taxonomy): Bacteria > Bacillota > Clostridia > Oscillospirales > Acutalibacteraceae > CAG-488. The sequence goes on from CADAMY010000063.1 coordinate 8,403, forward strand.
ACCGAAATATAACTCATTTATTCAGCTAACTCCTCGATCATTTCTGTTATTGCATCAACCGTATTAAAGTTTTCAGGCACGAGTTCTGCCGCAGTAAATTCTACGTCAAACTCATCAGCCAATCTGGTGGTAAGTCTGATAATGTCAAACGATTCAAGAAGACCGTCGTCAATTATCGCTTCGGCGTTTTCAAAGTCAACGTTTTTCTTGATTGAATTCAGAATTTCAATTATTTTTTCTCTCATAGTTCAGCAACTGCCTTTCTTGTGATTATTTATTTATATTCTCTGAAATGAATCTCCTGTCGATTTTGCCGTTTGCATTATACGGGAACTCTCTGTATCTGACAAAAACAGTGGGCATCATATAATCAGTAACATACTTCTGGAGCTCTGAAACAAGATATGACTCGTCCTTCTTTTTGCCCTGGTACGCCATTATAATATCGTCCGTTTGCTTATTGTAAACCACAACAGCAAGATTGATTCCTTCTATTTTATTTGCGGCGGATTCAATTTCTCCAAGTTCAATTCTGTATCCGAAATGCTTGATCTGAGAATCCTTTCTTGAAACGAATTCCATTTCACCGTATTCGTTCAATTTAACGATATCTCCGGTTTTATAAACAATTTCAGGATAAGCTTTGTTCAGCGGATTCTGAACGAATGCCGCATTGTTTTTTCGCCGTCGTTTATATATCCGAGCGCTACAAACGAACCTCTGACATACAGCTCGCCTGAATCGCTTCTCTGCGAATCCTCATCAATTATCAAACATTCGCAGTTATCGCACGAATTGCCTATCGGTACGCTTTCATCATCAGAAAGCTCTCTGTTTAATATATAATAAGAGCAGATATCGGTAGTTTCGGTTGGCCCGAATAAATTTGCAAACACCGCCTGCGGCAGATTGCTGCGCCAGTAATTCAGCTGCTTTGTAGGCATTACCTCGCCTGCAAACAATATTTTCTTTAAAAAATCTGCCGAGCACACGTCAAACGTTTTCCAGTTTGCAACTATGCACAGCGCAGAAGGAACCCAATAAATTGTATTTACTCCGCGCTCCTTCATATATTCAAAAAGCTTTACGGGGAACGAAAAATATGTTTTCGGAAGGATATGAAGCGTCGCCCCGCTTCTTACGCAGGCAAAAACGTCCGATACAGACATACTGAAATAAAAAGGCGTCTGATTCCCGAATACCGTATCGCTGCCGATATCAAAAGCAGAACAAAACCACTCTATATAAGTCAGAACGCTTCTGTGGCTTACAATAGTTCCCTTCGGCTTGCCTGTTGAACCGGAAGTAAAAATTATATACGCAGGGTCAGTATCGATCTGTTTTATTCTGATGTTTAAAAGTAAATCATCTTTTTTATCATAGTTCAGAGCATTTTCAAGATTTATTATGTCAATTTCAAATCCGAACTGCAGGAAAGTATCATATGTATCCTCTGCGCATATAACTGCGGCAGGCTCAGCCTTTTCAAAAATGGAGCTTATCCTTTCAGCAGGCATAGAAGTATCAATAACAAGATAATGATTACCGCTGTATAAAACTCCGAACATCGCCTGAAGGCATCCGACGCTTTTATTGACAAAAACGGCTATACTCTTTGCATAAATGCCTCTATCAGCAATAAAGCTGCCGATTTTTTGGCTGTGATATGTAAAATCCTGATAAGTTTCGGATACAGTATTATCTGAAAAAATAACTTTTGCACCGTTTTTTTCAGCATTTGATTCAAGCATTTCAAGGATGTTTTCCATAATACAACTCCATTATTTTTATATTTAATTCTATCATAATATAATATCTTTGTCAATCAAATTAATGCTTTGCGCTAAGTTTCATTTCTTTTTAAAAAAATCAACGACAAAATCCAAAGTGACGCTCAGACTGTCGGCATCATCAAGCTTTTTTCTGTCTTTTTCAGATGTGCGGTAATAATAAGGAGTCATACTGAAGAGCGACTGTAAATCTTCGTTGGAATTGACTGTGACAGAAGCGCAGATCCTTTTCTTCTGTGTAAGAATAAGACGCTCATATTCAGGTATTTCTTCATCGTTTTCGTAAGGGGTATCGTAAACAATCTGTTTAATTTCAAACAAATGGCGCCTTCCCGGTCTTACAGATAAAATAACTCCATCGTCAGACAGAATCCTTGCAAACTCACTCTCGCAGAACGGCGCAAACAGGTGCATCGCAAAATCAACCGACGAATCACGAAGCGGCAGTTTTTTCATATTTGCGACTGCAAAAAGAACGTCCGTCTTTCTTTTAGCGGCAAGGCGTATCATCTCTTTTGAAATATCAAAACCTAAAAATGCGCCTTCACAGCCTTCTGATACGATTTCGGTGTAATACCCTTCGCCGCAGCAGATATCGGCAGCGCAGGTAATGCCGTTCTTAAGTTTATCAAACTCAGCTTTAATAC
>CADAMY010000064.1 GCA_902789095.1 Oscillospiraceae bacterium
CTCGCAGTATCTATATACAGCTTCGGGTCGAAAATGCGGCTTCTTGCATACTTTCTCGAAGTCTTCCAGTTTGTCGAAAAATACTTTTTCGACAAACTGACAGCTTCGCATTGATGCGGAGCTGTGTTTTTTTTACAAAAAAAGAGCCGCACCTGTTAAGATGCGACTCTGAATATTAATCTGAAAATCAGTCAGCCTTCGGAGCGTAGAGGTCTTTGAGTCTGAGAAGATGTTCATATCTTGCAACAGAAGTATCCTCTGCTTTTGCGAAGAGCTTTTCTGCTCTTTCGGGGAATGATTTTGTAAGTCTTGAGTAGCGGGCTTCATTCATGATGAATGCACGGTAATCCTCAGAAACGGGAGCCTTGGAATCAACTGTGAACGGATTCTTGCCCTCTGCTTTGAGCTGCGGATTGTAGCGGAACATATTCCAGTAACCGCAGTCAACAGCCTTCTTCATCTCTGCCTGGCAGTTAGCCATACCGCCCTTGATGCTGTGCATCTCGCAGGGAGCGTAGCCGATGATGAGTGACGGACCCGGATAAGCTTCAGCTTCCTGAAGAGCTTTAAGAGTCTGATTCTGGTCAGCGCCCATAGCGATCTGAGCAACATAAACATAACCGTAGCTCATTGCGATTTCAGCAAGGCTCTTCTTGGCGATTGCCTTACCTGCCGCTGCGAACTGAGCAACCTGGCCGATGTTGGAAGCCTTGGAAGCCTGTCCGCCTGTGTTGGAGTAAACTTCGGTATCGAATACCATAACGTTTACGTCTTCACCGGAAGCGAGAACGTGGTCAAGTCCGCCGAAGCCGATATCGTATGCCCAGCCGTCGCCGCCGAAGATCCATATGGATTTCTTTGAAAGATATTCTTTCTGATCAAGGATTTCCTTAGCTGTGTCACAGCCGCATTTTTCAAGCTCAGCTACGAGAGCGTCTGTTGCAGCGCCGTTCTTTGCGCCGTCGTTGACTGTGTCAAGGTATGCAGCGCATGCAGCCTTGATTTCGTCAGAAGCTTTTTCACTCTCGGCAAGACCTTTGACCTTCTCGATGAGGTTAGCTCTCAGAGCGTTCTGACCGAGGAACATACCGTAGCCGTGCTCAGCGTTATCTTCAAACAGAGAGTTTGCCCAAGCGGGACCGTGGCCGTTCTTATCTGTTGTATAAGGTGATGTGCCTGCAGGGCCGCCCCAGATCGAAGAACATCCAGTTGCATTGGAGATATACATTCTGTCGCCGAAGAGCTGAGTGATAAGACGAGCATAAGAAGTTTCAGCGCAGCCTGCGCAGGAGCCTGAGAACTCAAGAAGAGGTTTCTTGTACTGGCTGGAGATAACCGTGATCTTTTCTGTAAGCTCTTTCTTTTCTGATACTTCAGCTACGCAGTAATCAAATGCCGCCTGCTGTTCATCCTGGCTCTCACGGGATACCATTTTAAGTGAATTTGTCGGGCATACGCCAACGCATACGGAGCATCCCATACAATCCATCGGAGAAATAGCAAGAGTATATGTGTAATTTGTCTTAACGATGGGCTTCGGAGCCTTCTTGAGAACTGCGGGTGCTGCTGCAGCTTCTTCTTCGTTAAGAGCAAACGGTCTGATAGTAGCGTGAGGACAAACATAAGCGCACTTATTGCACTTAGCGCAGGTATCAGCGTTCCATTCGGGAACCATAACCGCTACGCCTCGTTTTTCATAAGCTGATGCGCCCTGCTCGAACGTACCGTCAACGTGATCTGAGAATGCGCCGACTGTAAGCTCATAACCGTCCATATGACCAACGGGAGCCATGATGGATTCAACCTGCTTAACGAGCTTTGCAGGACCTTCGATCTTGGATTCCTTAGCTTCGTCAACAGCGTCTGCCCACTCAGCAGGAACGTCGATCTTAACGAAAGCGGAAACACCTGCGTCAATAGCGTCGTGGTTGCATTTAACAACATCTTCGCCCTTCTTTGAGTAAGAAGCTGTTGCGGCGTCTTTCATATATTTAACTGCTTCGTCGATCGGGAGAACCTTCGCAAGTGCAAAGAAAGCAGCCTGAAGGATAGTGTTTGTTCTCTTGCCCATGCCGACTTTGATAGCAAGGTCGATAGCGTTGACTGTATAGAGCTGGATGTTGTTCTGAGCGATGTAGCGCTTTGTCTCAGCGTTCATCTTTTCAGCAAGCTCTTTTTCGTCCCACTGGCAGTTTACAAGGAATACGCCGCCGGGTTTAACGTCGTTTACCATCTTCATGCCCTTTTCGATGTATGAAGGATTGTGGCAGGCAACGAAGTCGGCTTTATTTACATAGTAGGGGCTCTTGATAGCCTTGTCGCCGAAACGAAGGTGGGATACTGTGATACCGCCTGTTTTCTTTGAGTCATACTGGAAATAAGCCTGAACGAATTTATCAGTGTGGTCACCGATGATTTTAATGGAGTTTTTGTTTGCGCCGACAGTACCGTCACCGCCCAGACCCCCGAATTTGCACTCGATTGTGCCTTCTGCCGCTGTGTTGGGCGAGGGTTTCTCTTCAAGTGAAAGATAAGTAACGTCGTCGTTGATGCCGATCGTGAAATGAGCTTTGGGAGCGTCTTTCTTAAGCTCGTCAAATACTGCGAATACGCTTGCGGGCGGCGTGTCCTTTGAACCGAGACCGTAACGGCCGCCGATTACTTCGATATCGCCTTTGCCCTGAGCGTTAAGAGCTGCAACAACATCCATGAAAAGAGGTTCGCCGATGGAGCCGGGCTCTTTTGTTCTGTCAAGAACTGCGATCTTTTTGCAGGTTGCGGGAAGAGCGTCAACAAACTTTTTAACTGCGAAAGGTCTGTAAAGACGAACTTTGAGAAGGCCGACTTTTTCGCCTTTAGCGGTAAGGTAATCAATAACTTCTTCAGCTACGTCGCAGATAGAACCCATAGCTACGATAACGTTTTCTGCGTCGGGTGCGCCGTAATAGTTGAAGAGCTGATAGTTTGTGCCGAGCTTTTCGTTGACTTTGCCCATGTATTTTTCAACGATTTCGGGCATAGCGTCGTAATATTTGTTGCAGGCTTCTCTGTGCTGGAAGAATATATCGTCATTCTCGTGAGAACCGCGCATTACGGGATGCTCAGGATTGAGAGCTCTCTTTCTGAATGCGTTTACAGCGTCCATATCGCACATATCTTTAAGATCGTCATAATCCCAGATCTCGATCTTCTGGATTTCGTGAGAAGTACGGAAACCGTCAAAGAAGTTGATGAACGGAACTCTGCCTTCGATTGAAGCGAGGTGAGCTACTGCGCCCAGGTCCATAACTTCCTGAGGATTGGTCTCAGCGAGCATTGCGAAACCTGTCTGACGGCAGGCATATACGTCTGAATGATCACCGAAAATGTTAAGAGCGTGGGAAGCTACGCAGCGTGCTGAAACGTGGAATACGCACGGAAGAAGCTCACCGGCAATCTTATACATATTGGGAATCATAAGAAGAAGACCCTGTGAAGCTGTGTAGGTTGTTGTCAGAGCGCCTGCTGCGAGTGAGCCGTGAACAGTACCCGAAGCGCCTGCTTCAGACTGCATTTCAGCAACCTTAACGGTAGTGCCGAAGATGTTTTTACGGCCCTGAGCTGACCACTGGTCAACATAGTCCGCCATAGGGCTTGACGGAGTGATGGGATAAATACCGGCAACTTCTGTAAACGCATAGGAAACGTGAGCGGCGGCGGTATTACCATCCATGGTTTTGGTTTTTCTGGCCATTTTATTTGTCCTCCTTTAAAATATCGAAAACACATCGATTAAAATACTAATCAGGTCATAATCGACCAAATAATATAATAACACTTTTAAACGGAGTTGTAAACATCTAATATGATATTTTTTTGTCAAATATTTTACCTGTACGCCTCAATTTTTGTTTATTTTGAAAAAATTGCCCTCTAAAAAAATTATGTTGACAAATAAGAACGGCTGTGATATATTTAGTGTGTCAGGTGTACTAATACGCTTAATACAGTTGTAAAAAAGGAGGGATTGAATGCTTGTGCTCAATAAATTTGACCCAAGGCCTATTTATGAGCAGGTCAAAGAGAATATCAAGAAGCAGATCGTAACAGGCGTTCTCTCGGGCGGCGATCAGCTTCCGAGCGTCAGGGAGCTTGCGACGCAGCTTGTTATAAATCCCAACACGATTCAAAGAGCGTACCACGAGCTTGAAAGCGAAGGATACATTTATAAAATTGCAGGCAAAGGCACTTTCGTTTCTGAAAACAAGACGCTTTCTCCCGAAACGGAAAAAAATCTGATTGACGAATTTACAAAAGCCGCGTCAAACCTGCTTTATTACGGTTATGACGAACAGAAACTTATTGAAAAAATCAAAGCATTGAAAGAGGAGGTAAATACTGATGATTGACGTAAAAAACCTTACTAAAACTTTTGACGGATTCAAGGCGCTTGACGACGTCACCCTTCACGTTGAGAAAGGCTCGGTTTACGGACTTATGGGACCTAACGGAGCGGGAAAAACGACTTTACTTTTAAATATAGTTGACACTCTTATTCCCGACAGCGGCGAGGTAAGGCTCAATAATCTGCCCGTGCGTGACAATCCTGAAGCGAAGAAAAACATGGTATTTATTCCGGACGAAGTGTTTTATTTTGCAAATTCCACTCCCCTGTCGCTGATGTCTTATTATAAAGGAATCTATCCTCAGTTTGATACCGCTCTGTTTTTCAGTCTTAAAGATCTGTTCAGCGAAATAAATCTCGCAAAGCCCATACGCAAAATGTCAAAGGGAATGAAAAAACAGGTCGCTTTCTGGATCTCAATCTGCTGCAAGCCCGAAATCCTTATTCTTGACGAGCCTGTTGACGGACTTGACCCCGTAATGCGCCATAATATCTGGCAGCTTCTGCTATCAAGGATTTCAGCCGAAAAAATGACAGTTCTCGTATCGTCGCACAATCTACGTGAGCTTGAAGACGTATGCGATCACATCGGCATAATGGATCACGGAAAAATCATACTTCAGGAGTCGCTTGACGAAATACAGAATAATATTTTTAAAGTTCAGCTCGCTTTTGACGGCGAATTTCCGATTCCCGAAGACGAACTCAATATCAAGAGCCGAAAGCAAAACGGTAAAATAACGGAAATAATCGTCAGCGGAAACAAAAATGAAACGCTTGATATAATCAACAAGTACAATCCGCTGATATGCGATATAATTCCAATGACGCTTGAAGAAATATTCATCTATGAGATAGGAGGTCAGGACAGTGAAATCACAAAGCTCCTTACTCCATAAAAGAATTTTCTTCAACAATCTCACAAGATGCTGGCCTTTAAGCGTTATTACAATTATAATCAGTTTTTTAGTTCAGACAATTCCCGTTTATATCTCCGCTAACGACAGATCATTGCCTGAATCTGTGATCAAAGAAAATATCGTTACCGATATAATGTCTTCACAGATATTTCTGCTTGCGGCTGGTTTTGCCGCGGCTTATCTCGTTTTCGGCTATCTGTTCAGCGAAAGGCTGTGCAATCAGATTCACTCGTTCCCAGTTAAAAGAATCACTCTCTTTTTTACAAGCTTTATCAGCGGACTTGCGCTGATTCTTATACCGCAGATAATAAACTGGATAATAATGCTCCCTGCGTTCATCGTAATTAAAGGCAGCGGCGCAGTATTTGCGGCGGAATATCTGATAAGTATAATCGCTTTCAGTCTTATTTATTTTTCGTCTGCCGTAATATCCGCTGTTATTGCCGGGAACTTAGTTTCAATGGCTGTTGTTTACGGCATTTTCAACTTTGCGGGACTGCTTATTTCCGCTATGGGAGTTCTTTATTCATCGATTTTTGAAGACAGAGCGGGATTTGTATTTAAAGAAAACGCTATTAGTAAAATCCTGTACCTGTTTGAAGCTGTATTCCCTGTAAACTTAATGACAAACGGAGTTCTTAACTATTTTGATGATTATGATAATGATTATTTCAATATCGGGGTAAGATTTACAATCTATATTCTTTATTTAATAATTTCCTGCTTATTGATTCATTTTTCATTTATTATTTATAAAAAGCGCAATATGGAATCAGCAGGCAGCGGAATATCCTTTAAACCTGTAAAGCAGATCATAATAATATTTGCCGATATTGCTGCTGCAATTCTTGTTACCTTTCTTATTTCTGAAGTTTTGCTTCAAGAGGATAACGGATTCATCGTTTCGGTTTCTTTCGTTATAATCGGATTCTTTACGGCTGCCGGAGTCAGAATGATAATTGAAAAAACCGTATCGATAAATGTATTTAAAGAAATTGCGCGATGGGCTGTTATCGCAGTTTGCATAAATCTGATTTTTTGCGGTTACAATGCCGCCGCAGGCAAATATATGCCCAAAAAAGACAGAATCAGCAGCATTAAAATAGTAAACGAATCTTTATATGATTTTTCAAACAATCCATTATTTACCGTTACAGGTACAGATGATAAAGACACAATCAGTATCCTGTATGATATTGCTTCTGCTTCAAAGAAAAGTGAAAAGCTTCTGGCCTTCAACAAACCGGTTACACCGGATTATTCTGATTTTTACGATTATAATTATGCGATGCAGAATATTCCGGATTTCAGACCGAAGTACTCTCTTGCTTTTACTCTTGACAACGGCATCGTATTTTACAGATACATAAACGTTGATAAAGGCGAACAAAATGACAAAATAGTTAAAATCTTTAAGGAAAACGCCGTGAATTCCATCATGCTCTCGCTCGATATTAAGGACATTGAAAACGCTGACTATATAGAAAAAATAGAAATCGGCAGCAACACAGAAACAACCTGGATGAAAAGTTACCCGATGAAAAAAGAAAAAATTATTGAGTTGTTAAGAGCATACGCCGAAGACTTTGCAGATTTTGAAACAAAAGATTTTTGCGATCATTATTTCAGCGTCTACCTTAAATATAATTCAGGGATCGAATATGATGAATCAATAGTAATGGCTCCGCCTTACACAACATTAAACTTCAATCAAAACTATAAGCGCACTTATGCGATTATTGAAGATATACTGTCGTCAAATAATGAAAGTCTTTCTGAAATAGACAAGTTTTATGAAGCGAAAAAAGATGAGAATTTTTAACTTTCTGACGAAAAAGTCAGAGTTTTATCAGATCGGAGGTAAGTAAAGTGAACAACCAAAACTCCTTAATCAATAAAGGAATCTTGCAAAACAACGTCAAAAGATTCTGGCTTTTAAGCATGCTGACTTTGATAATTTCATTTCTGTTCAGGGCTATTCCCGTATTTCACGAAGCTGAATACTTTTCACATTCGGATATTGAATTTGCTAAAGAGCAAATTCTTGAGAATATGCACGGCTCACAAATACTCATGCTTGCGCTGGGATTTGTTTCTGCGTTCCTCGTTTTCGGTTATCTGTTTAAAGAAAGGCTTTCTAATCAGATACATTCTTTTCCGATAAACAGAATAACTCTTTTCATTACGAACTTTTTAAGCGGATTTTTGCTGATTATTGTACCGCAGATAATAAACTGGATCATAATGCTGCCTGCGTTCATGAAGATAAATACCGGCGGTATGGCGCTTGAATATCTGATATGTATTATCTCGTGCAGTCTGATTTATTATAATTTCGGCGTAATATCGGCTATGATCACGGGCAATCTGATTTCAATGATAATAATATACGGTACGATCAACTTTTTCGGTATATTTATCAGCGCTTTAAAAAGCTTATACGGCGATATTATTGAACAAAGGGCATCTTTTGTATTCAGCCATAATATACTCGGCGATATTTATAATTTAATCGCCCTGATTTTTCCGATAAAGCTTTTTAATATAAGTATTTCAGGGACGTCCATTACTGATGAAAACAATTTATCCGTTCAGTCGATGAGATTTAAAGTTTATCTGATGTATATAATCATTGCCTGTATTCTGACTGTTTTATCTTATTTTATTTATAAAAAGCGAAATACTGAAACGGCAGGCTCTGGAATTTCCCTCAAAAAGATAAAGCCTGCAATAATTATAATTACAGACGCTATTGCCGCAATGGCGCTAACTTTTCTGATCGGATTTTTTCTTTTTGATGAATCCGTTGACGGTAAAAGCGTTTTAATTATCTTCTTAATTGCGGGTCTGTTCTCTTCTGCCGCAGTAAGGATGATATTTGAAAAAACAGTTAAAATCAACGTATTTAAAGAATGCTTGCGCTGGGTTATTATATCTTTATCAATTTCAATTATTTTCTGCGCAGCGGAAGTGATTTCAAGCCGTTATATGCCGAAAGAGACTCAGACAGAAAAAATTATTGTTGAATCGAAAAATTACTATGATGACGGATATAATGAATTTGGCATTACAAGCGTTTCAGACGCTGAATCTATAAATAAACTGTATGATATAACTAATAAAGCGAAGTCAAAGGAAAAGCTCATATATTTTACGAAGTCTTTACCTGACGCAATATATTACAATTATTATGACGGTGTTTTCAGAAAAGATTCTTCACTTCAGCCGGAATTCCTGCTGACTTTCAAGCTTAAAAACGGCAATGAATTAAAAAGATTTATTAAAACAGACGATGACGATAAGAAAGTATTAAGTAAGATTTTTAAAGAGAACAAAATGAATTCAATACTGGAAAATCTTGAAATCGACGATCTTGAAAACGCTGATTTTGAAAACACCATAGACGTCGGACACATCAGCAAAAGTTTTGCAACTTTCATTACATCTGATGACATCATTAAAAATCTTCTGTATGCTTACGCAGAAGATGCGAGTACTGTAAATATAGATCACGGATGCAGATTTTATTTCGAAATATCCGTAAAGTCAAATAAAAATAATTCAGAAGTTACGGATTATGAAGGTACTTATGCAGCAGTATTACATTTTGATACTGAGTATGAAAAAACAATGGATATACTTGAAAAAATAATATCCGAAAACGGAGACAGCCTTTCTGATATAATTAATGCGTATGATTATCTTGAAGATGACGAAGTTTATGATTCTGACATTGTATCAGAATAAAAATGATGCAGCTGCCGGTTATTGACAGCTGCATTTTTCTGTTTCTAAAAGATATTGTTTGATTTCAAGTCCCCCGGCATAACCGGTAAGTGAACCGTCAGAACCGATTATTCTGTGACACGGAATGATTATAGGCAGTTTATTTTTATTGCAGGCTGTTCCGACCGCCCTGAAAGCGGAAGGACTGCCTGCCGCCTCAGCAATTTCTTTATACGATGCGGTTTTTCCGTAAGGAACGGCGCTGAGAGCCGAAAGCACCCTTTTTTGAAAATCAGTTCCCGTTATTTTGTATTCAAGAGTAAAACTCTTTCTCTTGCCGTCAAGGTATTCAAGTATCTGAGTTTTCGCTTTTTCGGTAACGCTGTTGGGGTTTTTATTTATTTCGGTTTTCCCGAATGCTGCAAAAAGCAGATACCGTTCGTCAGCCCCGACAGTGAGATAACCTATCGGCGAATCAAAATAATCTGTATACATAATCACTTTACTTTATATAATGAATTGCATAGTATTCCGAGCTCCTGCATAGTGAGCTTTTCGGCTCTTACGTTCGGGTCAAAGCCGGCGTCGGTTATTGCTGAAACAACCTTGTCTTTAGGTATTCCCAAACCTGCGCTTATAGAGTTTGAAGCGGTTTTTCTCCGCTGAGCAAAGCAAGCCTTTACCATTCTGAAAAAGAACTTTTCGTCTTCAACTTCAACAGGCGGTTTTTCTCTTATATCAAGCCTTATAACAGCGCTGTCAACGTTGGGCGACGGCATAAAAGACCCTCTCGACACGTCAAAAAGCTTCTGCGCCTCGGCATAATAATCAACTGCAACGCTGACGGCTCCGGCATTTCTTGAGCCTACGTCGGCGCAAAGGCGGTCAGCCGCCTCTTTCTGCACCATAACGGTAATACTGCGGCACGGAAGTTTTGATTCAAGCAGGAGCATAATTATCGGCGAAGTGATATAATAAGGCAGATTAGCGCATACTACAAACGGTTTATCGCCGAAATTATATTTCACTATGCTTTGAAGGTCGGCTTTGAGTACATCTTCATTAATAACGGTTACGTTGTCAAAATCCTCAAGAGTTTCGCCAAGTACGGGAATGAGCCTCTCGTCAAGCTCAATGCTCACTACCTTGTCGGCTCTTTTTGCAAGCTCAGCGGTCAGCACTCCAACGCCCGCACCTATTTCAAGAGCGCAGACGCCTTCCCCTGCTCCGCCTTCTTCTGCAATTCGGGGACAGATATGGGGATTGATAATAAAATTCTGACCGAGCGACTTTGAAAAATTGAAGCCGTGACGAGTCATAATTTCTTTAATAGTGTTTATATCGGATAAATTTTTCATATATATTCCTTTTTCTATTGAAATTAAATCAATTTAATAATATAATATTAACAATTATTATAAATCAGGAGGCAGAATATGTCAATATTAGTTACCGGAGGGGCAGGATTTATAGGCTCTCATACCTGTGTAGAGCTTTTGAATGCAGGATACGAAATTGTTGTTATGGATAATTTTTACAACAGCAAGCCCGAAAGCCTTAACAGAATCAAAAAAATCACGGGCAAGGATTTCCCGTTTTATGAAGCGGATATAAGAGACAGAGCAGCTCTTGACAAGATATTCACAGAAAATAAAATCGA
>CADAMY010000065.1 GCA_902789095.1 Oscillospiraceae bacterium
TCGCAGACGTGCCTATTGATCCAGAATCTGAAATATTCTATCGAAATCATTATAAGCCCTGCGCCGTGCGGCAGTTCGGGATGATATGCGCTCATTGCGTGCTCCATTGAATGCTCGCTCGTGCATCCGCTGGAAACCATTGAATATCCCGACATCGTATTTGCAAAAAGAACAGCTTCCCTTGCTTCCATATCGTCGCCGTTTTCAACAGCGCGAGCAAGGTATTTGCCGATTTTTTCAATGGCGGTGCGCTGAACCATATCGCTCATCGGGTTGCTGACGCAGGAAATATATCCTTCAAGAGAATGAAAAAGAGCGTCAAATCCCTGGTACGCAGTAAACTTAGGCGGTACCGTTCTTGTAAGCTCAGGGTCAACTATCGCAAGCACGGCAAACATTGAATCATATCCGCCGACGCCGATTTTTTCGTTGGTTTCAGGGTTTGTGATAACGCCTGCCTGATCTACCTCAGAGCCTGTGCCCGCTGAGGTCGTAATAGCTATCCACGGCAGAGGCTCATTCTCGATAACCTTGCCTTTGCCTGTTTCGCCCCATGCGTAATCCCACAAATCATCAGACGGCTGAGCGGCAAGCATAGCGATATTTTTTGCGGCGTCCATAACGCTTCCTCCGCCGAGAGCAACAACAAAATCGCATCCGTTTTCTTTAGCGGCTCTCGCTCCGTCCTCAACCACGCTTTTAAGAGGGTTTGCATTTATTTTATTAAAAACAACGTATTCACATCCTGCTTTTTCAAGCTCCTTCTGAGTTTTGTCAAGCGATCCGTTAAGAATCGTTGACTTGCCGTCAGAAATTGCAAGAAGCGCTTTTTTGCCGGGCATCTTCTGCTCATGGAGCTTGCCGAGCGCTCCGCAGCCGAAAATAACACGGGTCGGATCATAAAAATTGTAGAATGACATAAACTATATCTCCTTTACTTTATATGGATATTTTATCATATTTCTGATTTTTGAACAAGACTATCGGTCTTGAATTTACAATATGTTCAAAAACATCAAAAGGGCCCGAAGAGTATTGATTCTTCAGGTCCTTTAATTGCGTTAATCTGCCTGCTTGTCCACCGCCGCAACGGAAACTTCTGAAATTGAAGAAACTATAAAACTGCATTTATAGGAGCCGAAAGGCATTACTGCATTTTTGACAGTCACTTTCATTCCTCCGCTGTCGTTTTCATTAACTGAGCAGTTGTGAGTTTTTTCAATAAGCGCATCGTCGCTGAGCGTTATGTCAGCAGTAGTGTAGTAAATTGTTTTATCCGAATTGTTCTTAACGGTAAAATCAATCTGATTCATTGTCTTGCCGTTCTCGCCTACCCACGAATTTGATACTCTTGCGGTGTAGTAGATCTCATTTTCGCCCGTAACGTAAGCAGTTCCTTCACTTAAGCCGGAAAGCGAATATTCAGGCTCAGACTGTTCTTGCTGAGCGTCTGTCTCATTATCCCGGGCAGTATCGCCGTCTTTATTTTCATTATCTTTAAGCGTATCGGAATTTTCAGCGGAACGGTTTACATCCGGACTTATGACCTGAACAGCGTCAGGCTCAGACTGCTTTATCATATTGCCGAGACGCAAAACTTCTCCTGTAGAATACTGAACGATCATAACGGCATCGTCATAATTGATACTGCCGTTTCCGTCAATGTCCGCCGCATCGATCTGCGAACCGTTAAAATCAATATTGCCTTTCTCACGGAGTATAATTTTAAGCGCATCGCCGGAATCAAGCTTTTTGTCGGAATTCACGTCGCCTTTTGTAAGATTCTTACTCAATGTGAAAGAAAGACCGCTCGTAGCAAGTGAAGCTATAACTATAACGGAGCAGACAATAATCACACCGATAAAAAACAGCAGCATCGGCTGTTTTGATCCCTCTTCAAATCTGACGCCGGGTCTTTTATTTTTTTTCATAAAAAAACCTCTTTTGATGATTTTAACATATTATAACAGATGCGAAAAATAATTTCAAGTACCGAAACTGCCAAGATAATTAAACCGTACCCAATAATCTGAATTTTCAAAAACTAAAGCGGCAACAGCTTACGCTGACACCGCTTTCTTACCATTATTCAAAAGCATTCGGATCAATAACAACTTTATGATCCTTAAATAAAACAAATTTGCAAATAACGTGACCCAGCATATATAATCTATGTTTTACTGCCCAAAAAAGCCACCAATCAAGGCTTCTGCTTTTTATCTCGTTAATATCAAATCTGCTGAATGCTTTCCTTATCATTTCTGATTTTGAAATCATTTTAAAGAGCTTATATTTGTTTTTGTCGCTGCACAAATAAACCCTGGGAATCAGCATATACTGATATATCTTCTCAAGAGTGAATCTTCCAGCGTCTCTATAATACTCATCAGATGGAAACTGACATAATTTTTTGTAGTTTTCATCACGAAGTCTGTCGTAAAGAGCAAGACTCTCATAGTAATTATAATTGAAATTATCAGCAATCGTCTTGCTCAATCCACTCTGACGAAATCTGTAAACATAAAGATAATCGTCAAGAAAAACTATCTTTTCAGCCAGAAAATATGCCTGGGAGTTAAAAACCCCATCTTCAACGAAGCTGAGACCATCTATAAATCTCAGATTGAATTTTTCTAAAAACTGTCGACTGTAAATGTTTCTCCAAACATACGGAAAAAGTGATTTGCTGCAAGCATTTCCTGCAATACTGCAAAGCTTTTTGCAATCTGCCGTTCCGGAAAAAGTGTTAACAATGTCCAATTTCTGTTTTTTTATTTTTTTGTTTAAAATGTAAACATTAAATTTGATAATGTCAGCATAAGAATCAAAGTAATCAGAAAGTATTGAGATGGCTTTATTCTCTATCAGATCATCACTGTCGATAAACCAGATAAAATCTCCTTCTGCCAGCGAATATCCTGCATTTCTTGCCGAAGATAGTCCACCGTTTTCCTTATGAATGACTTTTATCCGTTTATCCTGTTTTGCATAATTATCGCATATTTCAGGGCATCGGTCTGGTGAGCCGTCGTCAACCAGTATAATCTCAAAATCTTTGTAATCCTGAGAAAGAATTGAATCAATGCACTCGCAGATGTATTTCTCGACCTTGTAAACCGGAATAATTATACTGATTTTAGGCACGAAAATCACATCATTTCTTACAATAATCCTATTTAAATTTACAAAAAATAAATTCGTAAAAGCAGAAATTTTCCCAAATTCGGTACTTTTCAGATACGATTATTCTTCAGTATTTTTTTTTCGGCTCTATTTTGCCGTAAAGGCTGCCTTCAAAATCTGAACGGGGAGCTCTTGCGGGCTTATCCTGAGCTGATGAAGAGCCTGAGGATTTGTTGCCTCGGCGGTAGTTGTTGTTTCTTCCGTGTGATCTTGACGGATGAGTGGGCTTGTAGCCATCTGCAAGAGTGATAACAACTTTTCTGTCAGATTCAGAGCCGACGGAATGTGAGCTTACGCCCTCGATTTCCTGAACTGTTGTATGAATGATTCTTCTCTCATAAGGATTCATCGGGTCAAGACCGACGCTTCTGCCGTATTTTTTAACACGGGCAGCCTGCTTTTTTGCAAGCTCTCTGAGAGTGTCCTCTCTCTTTTCTCTGTAATTGCCGGCGTTGATGGAAACTCTCTTATAATCATCCTTATTCTTGTTGATAACAAGTCTTGTAAGATACTGGATAGCGTCGAGTGTTTCGCCTCTTCTGCCGATTATATAGCCGTAGCCGCTGCCGCAGTCAAGGTCGATAGTGATGCTGTCTTCAACTTCATTTACGTTGATTTCAACGTCTTCTACGCCCATTCCCGCAAGAATGCCTTTGACGTATTCAACAGCCTTTTTGCCTGCGTCGCTTACTGCGCCTGTATAAGTCTGAGGAGCTGCTTCAACAGGAGCCTGCTCTTCTTTTTTTACTTCTTTTACTTCTTTTTTCTCTTCTTTTACAGCAGGTTTCTTTTCAGCCTGCGGTTTCTGCTCTTTTTTAGGTGCAGGTTTAACCTGCTTCTGATGTTTTGGTTCTGCCGGTTTCTTCTCGTCCGGCACTTCATAATAAGCTCTTGCTTTTGCTGGTGAGCCGCCGAAAAGACCTAAAAATTTCTTCTGCGGCAGATCTATCATTTCGGTGCTTACATCTGCATATTCCGGAGCGTTGAGCGCTTTTTTTGCAGCTTCAACAGCTTCCTCAACAGTAGCACCTGTACCAAATGCTTCTTTAATCAAAATTACACCACCTGATATGGATTTATTTGTTTGCCGTTATACTCTTGATACTCTTTTCTCTTGAACGGCGATCGATCGTTTCTTTGACCATCAGTTTCGCGATCTCATGCTGAGGACTGTAAACCTTTTTCATAACGTAACTCTGAACAGCCGAGAAAATGTTTGACACGCCCCAGTAAATACCGATACCGCTGGGGAACATAAACGTAAACCATACTGACATTACCGGCATCATAAACATTGTGCATCCGCTGGCGGGATTGTTTGCCATTGCGGGATTCGCCTTTTTCTGCTGAGCCTGCATAATAAATGACTGAACAAGTGACGTAACGCCGGAGAAAATCGGGATAGCCCAGTACTTGTCGAAAGTTTTGAATTCAGGTTTGACGCCCAATTCTATACCGAAAAGCTCAAATTTCTTTTCGGCTACGAACTGACTGATTGCGTTGATCGTATCCTGATTGACTTTTCCCGAAGCGACGATCGCATCTTTAAGCTCTGCAAAATGCTGGATAATAAACATCGGGTAATATCTTGAATTTGTGGTAATGAGGTCGCCCTTTGCGTTTACAACTATGCTGTGAAGAGTTTCGTTGGTTGAGTTCTTGGCTACTTCTACAAATATGTCTTTTAAAACGTTGATTTCTTCAACGCCGATTCCCAAAGCGTATCTCAGCGGGTTATAAAGAACGCCGAAAAGGCCGATGATAAGCGGCATCTGAATCAACATGGGCAGGCATCCTGCCGACATGGGATTGTAGCCTTCGCGCTGATATAAAGCCTGTGTTTCTTCCTGAATTTTTTGATTATTGCCGGCATACTTTTCCTGTATACGCCTGATTTTCGGTGCAAGACGCTGCTGCTTTGCCATACCCTTCTGCTGAGTGAGCGACGTGGGTATCATAAGAGCTCGGGCAAGGATCGTAAAAAGTATAAGCGCAAAGCCGTAACCGCCGAAGCCGCCGACAAGCTTATAAATTCCCAGCATAATATAGCCGAAAATGGGGCTTATATAGTTATAGAACCAGTCGTAAATTCTCATTTGTAACTCCTTTATTTATGCCTGCAATGTTTTTCTTTTTTCGGCGGAACAGGATCATAGCCGCCGGGGAACAGCCTGTTGCATCTGAGCAGCCGCCACAAGGCGAGAGTCGAACCCTTTAATGCTCCGTGAATTTCGATAGCCTCCAGTGCGTAGTTGGAACAGGTAGGATAGAATCTGCACGTCGGAGGGAACAACGGAGAAATGTGTTTCTGATAAAACCGTATCAGCGCCCTGAGCACTCTTTTCATCTGAGGACACCTGCGCTTTGCAACTGTTTTACCATAATTTCGCGCACCTGATAACTTTTGAGTCTGCTTGTCTTAAACCTTGCGACAAAAACTATGTCGCAGCCCGGCCTGACATTGCCGGCAATATCACAGAAAGCCGCATTGATAACCCTTCTGCATCTGTTTCTTACAACAGCGTTGCCGAGCTTTTTGCCCGTAGTTATCCCATAACGGCAAACACCCGCGCGGTTGTTTTTTAAAACATAAGTAACCAACGCAGGCTCCGAAAATAATTTCCCCCTGCCATAAGCACGGCGGAAATCAATATTTTGCTTTAATTTCTGGATTTGTGGCAAAACAATCAGATCCGTTCACCGGCGAAATTAGTATGAGAGCTGCTTTCTGCCTTTAGCTCTGCGGCGGGAGAGAACCTTGCGACCGTTTCTGTCTGCCATTCTCTTGCGGAAGCCGTGCTCCATTTTTCTGTGACGTTTCTTGGGCTGATAAGTTCTTTTCATTCTGCTTTCCTCCTATCCAAATGAAATTATTAACACAAACGCAAACTGCGTCTGCCGAAAAAGCATACTGATAACCAGTATTCACAGAGTAGTATTATATAACATTTAATCGCTGTTGTCAATATTTTTTTAAAAAATCAGCTTTACGATTTGGCGTATTAAAAACATCAGGCCGCATACCCTTCTGAGAGTATGCAGCCCGTTTTAAAGTTTATGAAAAATACTGACCGTAAATATAGACAGCAGGGGCGTTTTCATCAAGCAGATAAACTACGTTTTTTTCATCAAAGCATTTTTGTGAAAACAGATACTTGTTTTTTCCGGCAAAATCAACAAACAGATTTTCAGCGTCACTTTCATAATAATGATACTCTGTATGATATAAAGCACACAGGTCGGGCGCTCCGGAGCGTTCTTCAAAATCGTCATACCCGTTGATCAGTTTATTATAGAAGTCTTCCGAAACGTCTATCCTGCCTGATATATGCGCACAGTCAACACCGTGCAGGATATCCGCAAAATCAATAGTATAATAACAATCGCACCCCGTACCGTTCGTGATAAACTCGTCAAGGTCAAATTTTACGTTTTCAAGGTCTGACAGCGATGTAATGTGATTCGGTTTCCCGACATACTCTTTTTCAAAGTTTTCCTGCCCTTTAATTATACCAAAATAAAAAACGGCATAAAATGTTATAACTAAAGCAATCACCGCTATTGCAATTATCAGCAGAATTTTTAAAATAGTTTTCACGGCTTTATTTTTTAAAATCATTATTTTCACCTTTAATCAATATGGATAAATTCCGATACAGAACGGGATCGTTTTATCTTTGAAATAAACTTTGAAGTACAGCGCTTTTTCATCTTCAATTTCAGATTTATCCAAAAAAGCACGGACTGCGGCATTGTGTTTTATTTCCTCATAAAAAGAATTAATGTTTCCGTTTATCATTAAATCATCAACGAATTTTTTAATGGATTCCTTGTCGACGATATCGAGAATCGAGGGCGTTTTTTCTTCACGGTTTCTGATAAAATCAACAGGATCCTCTTGAGCATATTTTATTTGTTCGTCTAAAGCCGCAGTGTTTTCATACGTTTTGCAGACAGAAATCTTTACAATTTCCTGCGCATCGGGTTCCGGCATTTTATAATCTCTGTTTATAAAAACCATGTTTTCCCTGAAATCCCCATTATACCGGATAATTTCAAAATTTCCGAAAGCATAACTCTTTTCACCGAGAATTTTTTCAAACAAAACTATATAAAATATACTTTTTCTCGGTCTATCGGAAATTTCTTCCGCATGAGACGAAAGCAATTCTATTTCATTCAGCGTTCCCGGCTTGTCGGCAAATTTATAATCAAAAGAATTATGAAGAGTCGATGTAAATTCGTTTTCTCCGCTTTTGTATCCGAAATAATCTTCGGATTGCTGATAAACTTTATTGCCTGTTCTGATTATCGGTGAAAAAACAACCGATCCAAGCAAAACGATTGCCGTTATGATTTTCAGCGCTTTCTTCATATCAGTTCTCCTGTTTTTCCGGCGACTGCCGTCTGAACAAAAACACGTCATACACGGCGGTTATTATACATCCGACAGCGTAGCAGATTATGTCCTCCCAAGCGAATGAAACGCCCATTAACGTCCGCAGAAAATTGTTTTTTACCCCGATCAGATCACAAAGCGGTATAATTTGAGAAAACTCAACGGCGGCGCAGAATACAAAAACTGCTGCTGAAAGCCAATAAAGTTTTTCGGGGAAAAATATTCTGACAAACGTATACAAAACAACTGCTATTATCACGTCGCCGACAAACGGCCGCACAAAATCATCATGAAAATAAATTCCGATTATAAACTCAGAGATAACGAGCAGCAAAAATATCAGCAAAAAAGCAAGTCTTTTCTTTTTCATTTTTTTACCAATCATAATCCTCGCCGCTGAATGTTTCATCCTTTCCGTCATAAACTACATTAGCAAATAATTGTTCAAACCACAATTTATCGCCCGGCGTCAGAGAAGCGAAATATTCGGTTACGATTTTTTTCGACTTTTCTTTTTCAAGGCAGAATGAGCGGATATCCGATTTAACAGCGGTAACCATGCATTTAGTAACATCCACTTCATATTCATCTGAGTAATATACGTCTTCTGCGAGCATATTTTTTGAAGCCGGCGCCAGAACACCGTCTTTTATGGCTTTTACAAGATACTTCTCGGCAGGCTCGTAATCGTTGATGTTATATACGTCAAATTCTTCAATCGTACCGTTCAGATGAGCTTTGGCATTGTATGTGTATGTGATATTATCAATGTTTGCAAATGAGAGCGCTACGAACATAACGCTGCAGATTATAATTATCGGCTGCATATATCTGATTTTCGGCATAAAGATATGAGCTATAAAAAACGCAATTATTATCAGCATCATTATCATAAATACCGATACGAGCAGTCTGTTCCTTGTAAAGCCGTACGTTTCAATATTAAGTTTCATTTTTACCATTGCAACGACTATCAGCAATACTGAAAACAGAGAAACAAACAGGCTGAGAATTTTTACGGGAATCGGATTTTTACCTTTTTCGTTTTTCTTAACCAGAAGGCTGATCACGGAAACGATCACAACGTTTATAACGCAGACTGCAAACATTTCGTAAAATCCCCTGCGGGCGAACATACTCGTTCCTCTTGTATATCCTTCAGGCAGAATTCCGTTGAACGCAGAGAAAAAATACGCAAGCTGTGAGAACAGATAAACAAGATAAGTTGCGCTGATAACCGATAAAAACGAAACGCAGCTCGATACTGAAATTGTTTTTCCGTTCATTTCAAATGCTTTTGCACTTTTTTTATTAAGTCCGTTTCTTTTGCCGTACATAAACGAATAGCCGAAAATAAATACAGGAACGGAAATTGCAATTTCAAGCAGGTAGATTCCTATATTTTCGCCGAGTGAAGAAATGAGACCTTCAAACGCCGCATCGCCGCTGATAAGCAGAGGAATAATAATTATCAATACAGGCAAAGCCAGCAGTATACCTTTTAAAACGGAAGTGTTTTTTCGCTCTGTTTTAAGCGTTGCCTTTAATGCTCCTGCGGCGTCGGAAATATTGCCGAAAGGCTCTATTACGACTCCGAGGAAAACATCAATCAGCAGGCGGAATCCGCCGTTTTCATGATTGAAGCCTGAACTGATTCCGAGGCAGTATATCGTAAAAAGTCCGGCAACGAGAATCAGCATAAACGCATTAACGAGCGTATTGCAGTAAAGCGCAAACGTCATGCTTCCCGCAAGCGAAATAATTCCGCACAGCAGAGCGAAAACAGACGGTCTTTTTTCTTTGTTCCATAAAAAAACGGTTGCCCCTGCAAACAGGAGAACGTAAGCCACAGTAAAGCCGAGATGAAAACCGTGGAACAGAGCAAAATCAACCAATATAAATGAAAGAACGAAAAAAACGGCAATAAAGATTTTTTCAATTTTGTTTAAAGGTTTATGCTCTTTCTTTTCGGGAATATGCGGTTTATAACCGGGTAAAAACGGATTCGGCTGAATGCTCTGTTCAGCGGCAGTTTCTTCATTTTTGATTTCGGGATATTCTGGCATAGTCAGTCCTCCTTGAATTTTTTAATATAATTATTATGATAACAAATACCGAATTGTCGTGATAAATACGTTATTATAATGGGTGCGGGCAAAGCCCGCCCGCAACTTTTTGCGAAGCAAAACATATCACATTCCGAAGGAATATATCACATCGCATCAGCGATATATCACTTAGGGATTTGGCGCAGACAAATTCCTAATTTAATCCTCCTTAAATTCCAGTATATCTCCCGGCTGGCAGTCAAGCTCTTTGCATATAGCTTCAAGCGTTGAAAAGCGAATAGCTTTTGCCTTGCCTGTTTTAAGAATCGACAGGTTTGCCTGGGTTATACCAATTTTATTTGCAAGCTCGAGCGAGCTCATTTTTCTTTTTGCAAGCAT
Source organism: Oscillospiraceae bacterium (assembly GCA_902789095.1). GTDB lineage: Bacteria > Bacillota > Clostridia > Oscillospirales > Acutalibacteraceae > CAG-488. The sequence continues at coordinate 10,030 of CADAMY010000065.1, forward strand.
TACATCAAGATTAACTATTATCATTCTGATCACCTGACTATATTACAAGATCATTTTCTTCTTTAATTTCAATCGCTTTTTCAAACACGTTTTTGACTACCCTGACCACAAGTCCGACAAAACCTTCGCCAAGCGACAGAATAAAAATCGACTCAAGCGGAGTTCTTAGCGCCGCTATAATAAAATATGAAACCATCCCCACGGCGGCGGCATAGAAACAGCAATAGCTGATTATCCTCAGAAGCGTTACGCTTGAATGATCAAAAACTTTATTCTGCTTAACGTTTGCAAGCAATTTGTCAAGGCAGATAAGCACGGCGTACCCTGCCGGAACAACAAGATAAAACGGAACTATGAAATTTTTACCGAAAACCTTCAGCAGATTCAGCTCCGCAAAATCGTGCATAAACGGTATGGAATCTTTATAAACCGTAAGCGGCAGTCCTATTACGCCTATCAGAAGCAGAACGTAACACACCCTGACGATCACCTGAGTAACTATTACCGATTTTTCACTATGCTTCATAATTATCTCTCCAAACTGTTATTTTA
>CADAMY010000066.1 GCA_902789095.1 Oscillospiraceae bacterium
TTGTCAATAGTTTTTTTAAAAAATACCTCTTAACCTCGCAGTCAGGAAAGCGGCGATCACCATAACAGCCTGGAAAACGAGCAGCGGCCACATTCCCGTAACGGGAATAACGTGAAGCAAAGCTATAATAGCTGTAAAGACAGTGCCGAGAATTACGTTGATAAGCTGAATAAGATTTTCCGCCTTGAACGTGCCGCAGAGCGTGTAAGACATAGTAAAGCTTCTCATAAGTGAAAAAGCCGAGCCGTCGTTTATTATTCCCGTTTTGGTGCGCTCACGCTTTCTTGTGCGGTATCTGTTATATACTCTTGACGAATTGTTGCTCATTATGCGGATATTGCTGAATCTTACGCCGAAAACTTCGTTTATCATATCTGTCGTAACGTTGGCATCGTTATTTCTGAGCAACACGGTAACTCCGTCGCTGCCGAGCCTTTTTATAAAGGAAGCAAGGCGTCTGTTCGGAGCGTATCCGACAACGAGCATGGCGGCAAGTGAATTTGCAATAGCAATATACATCACTCTCTTGCCCTTGTGTTCATATTTGCTTTCGTCCTCAAAGCTGACATCAAAATTATGATTTTTCATCATATTTTTGTTGCCCATGATAACCTTCTGTCCGTTTATCCAGCCTGAGATCCCGAGTCTGTCCTCATATTTGAACGAAGTGACTTCCGGCAGCATATCACGCTTGCTGACGACCTGTTCAAAAGCTTCTGCCAGAGGACCGTCTGAATGAACGACCATAGCGGCGGCATAAAGCATAACGTCATCTATACGGACACGTTTATAATCTTTCATACCGTTGAGGCAGCATTTTTTCGGATCGAACAGATCCGAGCTGTCAACTACGATCGAATTTGCGCGGCTGTATTCGTCAACTGCGGTCTGACCCGTTATAAGTCCGCCTGTTTTATTAAGACGTTTATTTGCCCAGCGAAGAGGGAGCTGGATAGCGGCGGAGCCGAAAACGGGGACGCATACGCACAGCGCCGACGAAGCTGCTGTAAAACCGTACATAATATCTTTTGAAAGAACGCCTGCAAGAATGCCGCAGATCAGCGCTCCTATAAGCGAACACGGCAGAAGAAGGATCTGGAGTTTGTCCGCAGTCACTTCTTTTTCGCATCTTTCAATAAGACGCGCCGGCATTTTTGCTTTGCAGGAATATCTGATATCGGGCTGATCCATCAGAAGATTCCTGCCGATTTCAAATTCATCGTCTTTATTTTCGATACGCTGAACTGAGTGAAGCTCGTCTATATAATCCGCCGTGCAGAAATTGAAAGCGTCAAACGTTCTTGCGTGACGTAGCCACTCGCCGTATTCAAAAATTGCAAAAGCGGCGGCGGCAGGACCTGCTATCATGAAAGAATGATAGTCCAGTATGCAGTCAAGAACCAAAACGCTCACACTCTGAGCGAGAGCGGCAAACATAACGGCTGTTACTGCGCTGTTCATATCAGGCTCTTTTTTGAAAATAAGGGCAACACCTTTATTGATGCTGTCTCTGCCCAGAAGAATGACTGCCAGAAGCAGAGCGATGTTTACAAATCCTATAATCCTTGAATCATAACCTGCCGTTACCGCCGATACAATATTGAGAGCCAGCATAGCGGCGGCGATAACGGAACACCCGACGGTCCTGAGAAGTGAGAAGCTTCTGTATCTGTTTAGCGTTGCGCGGATTCTGCCTGTATCCTTAATGTCGGTATATTCAAATCCGAGCCTGCTTTTTGAAGGACGCTGTTTTGAAGCTTTCTTCTTTTTTTCGGGCTCGCCGAAAAGATTTTCCATTTTTTCGTCGGTAGATTTTTCAAGATCTTCCGCTTCACCGATGCCTTTGAGCTTGAAGGTATTTATTCTGTCCCTGCGCTTCAGTTTAAGTTCCTGCTCTGCCTGATCTTCGTTCACCTGAGCCGGCTCATCTTCCGTATCAAAGCCGGGGATACGCATCTGAGCTTCGCTCCAGTCGGAAAAGTCATCCTGCTTTTCAGGCATATCAACAAAAAGATCTTCGTCCTCAGCAGCATCGTCGGATTCAACGAGAACGGGTACCTCTTCAAGACCGCTTTCGGTTTCCCATATTTTATGGGTATTTCTTTTTACTACAAAGCCTGGCTTTTCATAAAGGTCAACCTCTTTGGTCGACCCTTCGTCGGCGTCGTCAGCGTCGTCAAATTTCGCTTCATCAAAAAATCTGCGGCGGGTTTCATCCGTTTCCATCGAATGATCTTTATGCGGCAGAAGCGAAGAGACGAACGGTATAGTCTTTTCTTCCGCTTTTTCTTCTGTTTTTTCTTTTTCGATTTCAGCAAGAACGTCCGCTACACGCCGCTTTGCTGTGTTGCTGGATATATTGACATTACCCGTTTCAGGCTCAACATATTTGCTGATTACAGTGTTTTCGGATTTTATGACGTCGTCGGTAATTTTATTTATACGGACAGTTTTTTCTTCCTCGGCGGCAGGCTCTTCAAAAGCCGCATCTGCTTTTTTTTCAGAGGAAGCAAAGATATTGTCAAGAAGGCCGTTGATTTCTTCCGGAGTCCAGCGTTTTGTGTTTTCGTCAGACATGAGAATCACTCCTTTGCTGTAATACCCGATCTTTGACGGGATACTTCATAAATAAGGATACCTGCCGCAACCGAAGCGTTGAGGGAATTGATTTTGCCTTTCATCGGCAAAGAAACTGTGAAATCGCTTTTTTCTTTGATAAGGCGGCTTACGCCTTTGCCCTCAGAGCCTATTACAAGACCTACTCCGCCGGAATAATCCACCTCGCACCAGTTGGCTCCGTCCATATCTGCGCAGTAGATCCACACTCCCCGCTGCTTGAGCTCATCGATTGCAGCCGCAAGATTTGAAACCCTTACAACAGGAACATATTCTATTGCGCCTGCAGACGCTTTTCCCACAACGTAGTTGAGAGCAGCGCTGCGCCGTTTCGGAATTATTACACCGTGCGCTCCGCCTGCTTCTGCGCTTCTCAGGATTGCGCCGAGATTGTGCGGATCCTCAAGCTCGTCGCATATTATTATAAAAGGCTCTTCACCCCGCTCCTGAGCCAGAGCAAAAATATCCTCTAATTCAGCATATGCGTGAGCCGCGCAGAATGCCGCAACTCCCTGATGAGCGCTGCCGGAGCATATTGCGTCAAGCTTTTTGCGGTCAACCTCTTTTATAACTATGCCTTTTTGCCTGCTTTCAGTAATAATTCTGCCGATGGAGCCGTTGCGCTCGCCTTTTGAAACGAGCAGAGTGTTTATTTCTCTGCCGCTTTTCAGCGCCTCAGATACAGCGTTTCTGCCTATTAAAAGATCGTTCTGATCGTTTTCGCTTTTCTTCTCCATATTTACTCCCTGTTTTAGTGTTTTCTGCGAATATAAATATACACTTTATTATACCACACCGTATCGACAAATTACAATACCTTTTTACAATGTAAATATGACGAATTTTTCGCTTATAATAATTTATAATCTAATAAAAGATATTTGATCAGAGGTGCGTAAATTTGAAATCACGAATCATCAGGGCATACAATTTTATGAAAATTCCCATATGGATCGCAGTCAGTTTTGCAGGGGGATTTGTGTTTTCTTTTCCGTTTTTGTCGGGAAATTATTCGCCGTTTGCAGTATCTTTTTCTGCAGCGCTCAACGGATTTTTTTCAGCTTCTGCAGCAATAGGGTCTGCTGTCGGATTTTTTGCTTTTCACTCGGGCGCTTCATCTTTCAGGTATTTTGCTGTGCTTGTTGTCTCGACCTCTGCGCTCAGGCTGAGCCTTGACGTTTTCAGGCTTAAGCGGGACAAGCTTTTAAAACTTCTCTGCCCTGCCGTAAGCACACTGATAATAAACATGATTTACCTTTTTTCACAGAAATTCAGTCCCGGTCTTGCGGCGGCAACGGCAGTTGAATCTGTTCTTACAGCAGCGGCTGTGCCCGTATTTGAAAAAGGGGTAAACCAGCTCATACACAAACCGCTCAGAGTGAATCACGGCGAGGAAAAAGATATTATCTGCCGTATGCTTCTTATTTCTCTGGCAACAGCTCATTTTATGTATTTTGACAGCATCGGTACAGCCGCCGTCATTTTCATTGATTTTCTGATGATACTTTTCTTTTCATACAGCGGAGAATTCTACTCAGGGATTGCGGCGGGAGTTTGCTGCGGATTTGCATTCGCACTTAACGACGGCGGAGATTTTCTGAGCATAATGATGATAATGTGCGGCTGTGTATGCGACTTCTTTGAGCCGGGAAGATTCAAAGGCGCGGCGCTGTCTTTTTTATGCGCAGCGGCGGGAATTGCCCTGAGCGGCGAAAACGACTTATGGTATATTCTGCCTGCAGGCGCGGCTTCTGCGGTGTTCTGCATTGTCCCCGAAAAATATCTGTATTTTAAAGAAGAAAAGCTGATGCAGCAGGTAGATGTAAACAGCTTTGCCTTATCAAAAAACGCAAAACAGATAGCCTCTGCCGTTGAAGGCATCAGCGAATATATGAGCGCGGTGAGGACGAGTCTTGAACCGTTCACGAAGCTTCGGCTTGAGGATGAACTGAGAAAAACAAGAGAAAAAGTCTGTGAGGAATGCGAGCTGAAAGAAAGCTGCGTCAACGAAATACGGCAGGCAGACGAAACGTTTTATAAAAGAATTGCCGAAGACGTCCGCCGCGGCAGACTCGGAACAAAAAGCTTTTCAGATAATTTTGAAACTACGTGCTATTGCAGTGAAAAAATCATTCGTGAATTTAATAAATCTTACTTTGTTTACCGCACAAACGTAACTGCGCAGAATAAAATGAATCGTGTTCAGTCGCTTGCCGGCAGTCAATTCAAAACGTTCGGCGGAGTGATTGGCTCTGCCTGTGCAACGCTCGAAAAACTTTCAACAGCGGAAAAATCTCCGTCTGACGCTCTGATGCTTTCAGCTAAAGAATTCGGGCTTGACGTAAGAAGAGCAGACATCTGTCTTGACAAAGCCGGCAGGGATTATTTTGAGATAACTTTTTTAAAATCAAAAGAGAATTTCAGAGTAAATGATTTGCTCAGTAAAATCTGCACTGATACGGGTTACAGGCTCGACTTTCCTGCGCTGATACAGAAAGGCAATGAATACACGCTTGTTTTCAAACAGAGCGAAAGGCTGAAATTCAGGATTGCGGCGGCATCTGCGCCGAGTACGGCAAAAGGAGTATGCGGCGATTACTACCGTTGTTTCAAGGACGATTCGGGAAGGCAGATAGTTCTGCTCAGCGACGGAATGGGAACAGGAGGCAGGGCGGCAGTTGATTCCGCCTTCACCTGCGAAACCGTTTCAGCTCTGCTCAAGGCAGGAATTGACGAAAAAACCGCCGTTGCCGCTCTAAACAGCGCTATGATCATGAAATCAACCGACGAATCACTCTCAACGGTCGATCTGCTCAGGTTGGACCCTGTGGAAGAAACTGCGGAGTTTTTTAAATGCGGCGCCGCTCCGTCGTTTATATCAAAGGGCAGGAATCAATCCGTGCTTGAGCCGGAGTCAACGCCTGTCGGAATACTTGATAACGTTAATATGGCGGCAGGCAAAATCAGCATTGAACCCGGAGATATTATTCTGTTGGTAAGCGACGGAGTTTCGGGCGAGAGGTACAGGTGGATATGCTCGGAGCTTTCCGCCCGGCAGACGGACAGCGCTGGCGATCTTGCGCGGCATATACTGACCTGCGCCAAAGACCGTATGCTCGGAAAACGCCCTGACGATATGACGGTTATAGCAGTTATCGTGACAGAATAAACGCGGATTTTGCTGAAATAATTAAGGTAATAAAATATCATTTTCAAACCTGAAAGCTGCATACGTCAGATTTTATAACATATCCGGCAATTATATAAGCATGGACATTGATTCTTTCCGTTTCTTCGGTAAAACAACCATTACGATTTACCTTCCCAATGGATTGAGTACGGAATTCAAAGTTTACGTAAAGCCGAGAATCATTCTCTATCTTGAAGAGATCTTCTCATTCTTATTCAGATAATAATGCAAAAATGTGAGACTTCGAGAAAGTATGCAAGAAGCCGCTTTTTCGACCCGAAGCTGTATATGGATACTGCGAGAGGGAGAAAAGGCGGCTAATTTGCAATATAATTATAATTAAAAAATTTTAATTATTTCTGTTTTCTATATGTTTTAACATTTATGATCTTGCTTTGTAAAATTCTTTTTCCTTTGCAAATGTTCTTGCGACTTTATCGACAGTCTGTAACCCGCTCGAACGAGCGGGTTTTTTCTGTTTATGTCAAGCGTGCATTTCGCTGACTTTTCTGAGAACTTCGGTTTTGAAATCGCCGTAAATCTTATATTTCTTTGAGAATATCAGAAGCGAAATAAGAATACATACCGGCGGTACAATAAACATCATTGCGGAAATTGCGCTCTTTGAAGCAGGCGTTACAACCGGATCAAGACCGTTGAAGTGCGTTGCGCTGAATGCGGCGTACATAATAATGCTCTGGATAGTGTATGCCATTTTCTGCAAAAAGCCTTTCATTGAGAACGTAAGGCTCTGATTCCTCTGACCGAGTTTATACTCGCCGTAATCAACGACGTCGGCAAGCATAACCGTCTGGTTAACAAACATACTGCCTATTCCGATTGAAACGATAAGGTAGCATATGCCGAGTCCGACCATATTTGCGCCGAAACCGTAGCCGACTACCGCCATACCGATATATCCTGCCGCCGCAACGGACAGAGACAGCATATAAGTTGAGCGGTTTGTCATAAACTTTGAGCAGATCGGGATAACCGCAAGTCCGAGAACGGAGCCTACTGCGCCGAACATAAAGAATGTTGACTGGGATTCAAACTTGCCGGCAACGTTTGTAAAATAGTAACTGCTGATGCCCGACGTCATATAATACCCTGCGTTTGAAATCATAGCAAACAGCATAAACGTCAGAAGCTGGTCGTTGTGTCTGATAACGCTCAGAGCTTTTTTGAACGAGAATTTTTCTTCGTATTTTACTACGTTTCTCTCTTTGGTGGAAGCTACGCTTATCAGCGCAAAAATGATAAGAAGAGCCGACGCTATCATCGCCCATTTACCAAAGCCTGATTTAAGATTTTCGGCAGGCATATTATCAAGCTTGCTCTCTTTTGCTCCTGAAAGCAGAGCAACCATAGGAGCCGTGAGAATACCTATAACGCCCTGACCGAAGCCTGAAAAAGTTCTTGCAATCGTTGAAATAGTGTTGCGCTCTTTTTCTTCGCTGGCAAACGACGGAATCATCGACCAATAAGGAATATCTGCCAATGTGTTTGTCATGCCCCACAGCACATAGAACACTGCAACGTAAACGTAAAGCCAGATTGAATTACCGCCGATTCCCGGATTATTGAACAGCAGGCATAGAACTATGGCGTTGAGTATTGCTCCGCGGAGGATCCACGGTCTGTATTTACCCATTTTGCTGTTGGATGCGTCAACAATCGAGCCCATCATCGGGTCGTTGATGCCGTCCCACAGCCTTGCGACAGGCGCAAGTATGAGCAGAAACAGCGGCTTTATGCCAAGCGCATTGGTAAGATACAGCGAAAGATAGGAGTAAAAAAGACCGTAGCTTAAATCAAGCCCTATTGCGCCGACGCCGTATCCTAATTTTTCTCTTAAAGGGATTTTTCCGTTCATATAACCATCCTTATCTGAAATTCAGGCGATAAGCCGCTTTGCTTACCGCCTGAATATTTTTTAATATGTCTGAAGACCTACGCTGAGCTGAAGTATGATCAACGCATCTGCTGAGTTGATTCTTCCGTCGCCGTCGCAGTCCGCATTTTTCTGCTGAGCGGCGCTGAGCAGTTTCAGCTCCGTTGAATGCTGAAGTATGAGAAGCGCATCAGCCGCGGTAAATCTCTTATCGCCGTCAAGATCCGGATAAACACGAGCAACAGATCTTGTTTTGCCGAGATCTGTTTTGCATCTGCTGCATGTCAGCTTTTCGGTGCCTGTATATTTAAATGTCGGTCTGGTAACAAATACCCACTGCTGAGAGTGACCGAGAGCTGCGGTTTCTTTTGTTTCCGATGCCTGTTTGCACATATTGCAGACTCTCTGATTAAAGCCTTTTTCTGTGCAGGTCGGCTCTACGACAGTTTCCCATTTGCCGTATGTATGCGCCAGTTTAGCTATCTCCGTTTCATTAAAATACTCATTGCATCTTGAACACTTATCAGCTTTCTTTCCGGCATGTGTGCAAGTTGCTTCTGTTATAGTTTTAACGCCTGTGGAAACATGACCGAGCGCATTAATATCTCTCGGCTGAGTTTTTTCGCCGCAGACTGTGCATATCTGAACTTCGCTGCCCTTTTCCGTGCAGGTCGGTGCTTTCAATTGAGTCCACTGCGCAGGATATTTATGTCCTGTCTTGTTAAGTATTTCTGTTTTGATTACAGCGCCGCAATCCTTGCATACTGTTGTTTTTGATCCGTCCTGCGTACAGGAAGCATCTTTAACAACCACCTCGGTGTTGTGTCCCTTTGCAGGAATTACTTCTCTTTCAAAAACCTCGCCGCAGACTGTGCATGCCATGGTTTTTTCGCCCGGCTCTGTGCAGGTAGCGTCTTTTATTATCCAGTTTTCAGATTTTTTATGTCCGCCGCCGTTGGCGATAGGTCTTGTTTCATATTCCTCTTTGCAGTATGTGCAGATAAGCTTTTCTTCGCCGTCTTCTGTACAAGTTGCCGCTTTGACAGTTACCCACTGTTTGTTATGGTCAGTAACGGGAATCTCTTTAGTTTCCTTTACATCGCCGCATACTGAGCAGGCTATATTCTCTGTTCCTGTTTCATTACAGGTTGCTTCTTTAACTATTACGGACTTATAGTCGTGAGGGATTTTTTCAATAGCTTTTTCTTCAAGGTGCTTGCCGCAGTCCGGGCAGATAAGTGCGCTTAATCCTTCCTCAGTACAGGTGGCGGGAGTAACTTCTTCCCATTTCCCTTCTGCGTGTTCTTTGGGCGGAAGATCGTTTTCTTTAGTATATCCGCATTTTGAACAATGCTCAACAGATTTGCCGCCGAGAGAACAATCCTCATAAGTCGGCGCAGTTATACTGTAATACTCGTTGCCGTCATTAACGTGGAACGGGCAGAGAATATCAAAATTATAGTTGATAACACCGAAATAATTTCCTGTGCCTTTAACAGCAACTGCAGCTTTGCCGATTTCGATATTATCTTTATACTCAACAATATAATCAACGCCTTCTGTAAGTACGGCGCCTTCAGTCGTGGTTACGGTGATGGCGTTCATTGTTACAGGCGCGCCGGTATAGTTCTTTTCTGTTTCAATGCCTTCAATAGTGCAAAGACTCAGATCGCCGAAATACTCAACGTCTATATCGTTTACCTGAGCGTAACGATCAGCAGACGAGCCTTTTACGCATCTTATCAGCAAATCAGGCGACGTGCCGTAAAAAGCTCCTGCGTTGACAATAGTATCAGGTGAATAAACAGATACGTTCTTAAGCTTTGAACAGCCTGTGAATGCGCCTGCAGCCACGTTGAGAAGGTTGTGACCGAGAATTATCTTTTCAAGTGCGGTGTTGCGTTTAAATGCGCTTGCGCTTATATCCGTAACAGGATGTTCGCCGTTCACACCGTCATCGTAAGTATCGGGTACGGTAAAATATGTCGCTTTTGTATCGTTGAATTTTACAAGGGTATATGATTTTGTTGCTGCGTTATACTTCCAGTTGCACAATGTTGCAAGATTCAATTCAATGCTTGTTTTATTTGTATAAGGAGCAAAATCGTTTGTGCGGTCAATCATCGTTTTATTATCACTGCCGAGTTTTGCGGCGCTTGTGACTGTCAGGGTGAACGCAGGGTTGTTTTCAAGATTGGAAGCGTTTTTGATTTTAACTCTTACTATTGCAAACAGGCTGCCTTTAGTGAAAGTGAATCCATCAATGCTTGAAAGGCTCCAGATAACTTCACCCGGAGTTTCAGCGTTTTCAGAGTAGATATATCCGCCTGTGTCAACGCCGAGATTGCCTTCTTTAAGAGCATTGAGCGCCGTAACAAGACCGGCGCCTTTGGATATCGACAGAACTTCAAAAACGTCTTTATCAAATGTAAGCGCCAGATCACAAGCATTGATCTGATTGGACGTTTTGGTAACCGCCTGAGCAACTTTGATATTCAGCGTTACTTCCTCGCCCTGTCTTGAATTTACATCGTCTACCGTAAACAGCGGTAATTTGTTGGCTGCTGCTGTTCCGATCGAAACCGTTCCGATAATGAGGACGAGCGCCATTACCGAAGCCAGAATCTTTTTGATTTGTCTTAACATATAATCCCTCCTGAAAAGATTAATTATGATTAAAAATCTACAGAATAATAATAGTATAAAATTACGGATATGTCAATAATAATGCCTTTAAATATTTTAAAATATAAATTGCAATATTAAATGTCCACAAAGTTAAGCGGGATTAATTAGTTGAATTAGCTGATGTGAGGACAAGCCGTTTAAGATTCTTCTCGGATAGT
>CADAMY010000067.1 GCA_902789095.1 Oscillospiraceae bacterium
CCGTTGTATTCTTTGATTATTTTACAGTGCAGATAATCCGTAGAGTACATACTGGCAGGAAAGCTAACCTGAGTGCCTTTAAAAAGGTTATATACTTTTTTTGTATTGTCAAATCCTATTTCCTCAGCAAGCTCTTTATAAATATCCTTCAATCCTTCAAGATCCTCTGCACAAACCAAAGCCACCCCTCCTTTTACCGAATAATTTTAGCACGCATATATTGTCATATCAAATGAAATTGTCCTTGATAAACTGCACCAAAAGCAAATTACGAGTTAATTATACTTTATCAAAAATGTAAAGTCCTATGCTGACAGCATAAATTTGAAAAATACAGAAAAATCCTCCTGCGTGATAAACATACAGGAGGATAAATCATATTATTTTAATTCATTTTTTCCAGGCGTATTCTATAACGTACATTCTGAAAATGTTCCAGAGTACTTTAAGTATTTTGCACAGAACGGAAAGGATTTTGCCGAGAACGTCCTTTGCAGGAGCTTCTGCTTCATCGGGGAGAATATCAGGCGTTTTGTCAGTCTGAGTGCCTGATCCGTCTTTCTGAATTGCGAACTTATCTATGCACTGGGCATCATCGCCTGAAACCTTATAAGCGTTGAAATAAAGGACTCCGTCAACGATTTTGATAGCTGCGAACATCTGAGCGTCAACGTCAACGGCTTTTGCGGCTCTGGGGAAGTATTTATCGGTAAGAGTTACGTCTTTTGTCTGATAAGTCTTGACGCCTGAGCATCCGTCGATAACGTAAGATGTGCCTGTCGGATTTACATAGGTATCATAAACCTGATCGTCATACTCAAGAGCTATCTTCTTTTCTACGACTACTTCGTTGCCGTCAAGAGAGTGAGTTCTCATATAAACGTGGTCATGACCCTGAAGAACGAGGTCTATACCAAGCTCGGGAAGCAGAGATGAAAGCTGATCTCTGATGGCGCAAACATCCTTGTCGTCATAGTGAGAGCCGTTGGAATACATAGCTTTATGAAGAGCTACGACTTTCCACTGAGCGTCTGAAGAATTCATATCGTTTTTAAGCCATTCAACCTGCTCGGGAATAAGAGCTTTATTTTCGTCAAGATTGTTGGTATTGATAACAGCGACGTGAACGTTGTTGTAGGTATACGAATAATAAACGCCGCTTAAAGTATCCTGCTCAGGCACGTTGGGAAGAACGAAGTTGCTGACAGTTGAATAATCGTCCTTTTCCTCATGGTTGCCTGTGACCGGCATAAGATATGTATTCATAAGATTATCTGACGCTGTATCAAACATCCATTGCCACTGTTTATTGTTCATACCCTTATCAACAAGGTCACCTGTGTTGGCAATGAAGCTTGAATCTGGATACATTTCAAACGCCTTTGATACCGTATTTGCCCATGATTCTTTATACTGCTTTTCATTCTGCGACTGAGGATCGCTCATATGGAAGAACGTAACGCTGTCAGAATCCGATGACGTTGTTACGCTGCCGGCGTCGCTCCACCAGCCGAATGAAGCGTTGCCTACTCTGAATACATACTTTGTATCGGGCTTGAGGTTTGTGAGAGATACAGTGTGCTGATACATATTGAAATGATATTCAAGCACTCCGGCAATACCGAGATCTATACCCGGGAAGCATCTGTCAACCAGCTCTTCGCTCTTTGTGATTGTGAAAGGAGCTGATACAGTCGGTTTGCCTGTAAACTTATTATTGCCGTTGTACTCATAAATCTCTATATCTGTTTCAGCCAGGCTGCTCTTTGAGAACCAGTTGATATACGCTGAAGTCTTTGAATCGTCGCCCATCGTAACGCTTACCATTGTCGGCAGGCGGAAGTTCTCTCTGCTGACTTCGGGTACGACTTTATTGTCCGTATACGATATATCCATGTCGCCTGATTTTACAGGTACTGTATCCGTAGCGAAATCGCCGAGAATCTCAGAAATAGTATGACCGACGGATTCAATCTGGCTCGGCGTCAGGTATTCGTCAATTACAAGCTTTGTGAAAAGATCGAGAATATCCGTATAAGGCAGAACGCCGAGTTCAAACACTGTATCCACAAGGTTTTTGTATGAAAAATCGCCTCGGAGAAGAACGTTCAGCACCTTGTTGACGCCTTTGCCGAGTTTCAGTCCTATCGGGCTTGTGCCGAAAAGCTTGTCAAGTCTGATTTCAAACTCAGAAAGGATAGTGTTATTGAGAATATCGTTATAAACGGCATCAATCAAAACGTCAAAAAGTCTGAAAGGCAGATCACCAGTATCAAACTGAACGAGTACGTCCTGCATAAATACGTCATCGTCAATGTTTTCGTTACCTGTATACCAGTAGTAAATAGCGCTTAAAACAGCGTCTTCAAGCGTACCGGGCTTTTCGGGATCGCCGATTCCGAATTTATCGTAAAGCTTTGTGCACGGATAATCGGAAACTTTAATTGAAAGAAGTTTTTCAAGCGCGGGGCGAAGCTTTTCAACAAGATTTTCAGGATTGTCGATATACTTGTAAACTATCTGGTCAAGCAGATCCTCAACAAACCAAACTATATTGTCGGCAGAGAATATCTCATATCCGCCGAGTCCTATACCAGAACCGATATAAGGCTCAAGGAACCCTTCAATAATCTGTCTTATATCAAGACCGAATTTCATTTTGAGCCACTCAACGCTTCCGCCGCCCGTTGCTTTGATGTCTGCGCCGTATCTGCCGACGTATTTGAGTACGAATCCGAGCAGAAGCTCAGTAAGGTCAGCGTGACCCGTCTGAGAAAGTCCCGATCCGAAGCAAAGACCAAACGATGTATATTTGAACTCGCCGAGAGGATAAGTCTTGCCGTCTACCGAAATCGGCATAACAGCGTCGCAGTCCGTATTGTGGTAAGAGCAGGTCGTTTTGTCAGATGAATCAGTAGTAAGAGTTACGTTTCTGTACTGGTTGGGATAACCTGTCAGCGAAGGTGTTTCGCAGTCATAAAGAGCATTGCCGTAATCGCTGACAACAGTAGATATATCGTTTGTATGAAGATGACCTGAAAAAGTAAAATTAATACCGTTATCAGCAAGAGTTTCAGCCGCATCCATATAATCGTCAAGCACAAAAGCGTGAGTGATCGACGGCTCGCATTTCATATGAGCTGCAAGGTTATGATGAATCATAATAAACGGAACTTTGCCTTGAGCCTTGATTTCTTCACCCTTCTGAATTATCCAGTCCATCTGCTCAGCGCTTATATAACCGCTGACAGGGTCTTTTATTACGTTTACAGGGTCATATTTGCAGCTGTCAACAACGATAAGGCCGTAATCATCGCCTACATCTGCAACATAAGAGAGCATACCGTGGCCTTCTTCGGTTTTCGGCTCAAACATCTCAGTTGCAAGGTCAAAGCCGAGATTTTTATAAACCTCTCTGAACTCGGCTGCGTTGATGCTTTTTGTCGGTTCTTCAACGTTATTTTCAAATGTTGAAGCATCTTTAATATTGATATCATGGTTGCCGTTTGTAACGATAACCTGAATACCGTATTTTGCCTCAAACGCTTCAAGCTTCTTAGCAAGTTCGGTATGAGCTTTGTATTCGCTGTTTCTCGTAAGGTCGCCTGAAAGGAGAAGGTACTTCGTTCCTTCCTTAGCGGCATTTTCACCTACAGCGGCAAGAGCCGAATCAACTATTGCATCAGCTTCGTTGTATTCCTTGGAATCAATGCGGCATGATGTATACCATTCTTCTGTTTTGTCTCCCATCATACTCTGCGGATAGTAATGGATATCGCTCATTACCGCAAAGGACAATGATTTTTCTTCGTCCTCAGCCGAAACTACAGCAGGCAGAGCAGTGATGATCATCACTAACGCCATAAGGACACAAAGAAGCTTTTTTAATGTTCTCATCTGAAATCCCTTCCTTTGGAAAATGTATATTTATAATAACATATATCTTTAAATAATTCAATCATTTATAATAGTAATATATTGTAAATCAGACGGGTGACACTGCATCTTTGAGCCATAAAAGCTCTTCACCTTCAAAATACGGCGATATATTTTCATAAACCTTTTTATGATAGGTATTAAGTCTGTCAATTTCGGTCTTGCTCATAAGTGAAAAATCAATCGCGCATTTGTCAAACGGCACCATTGTCAGCTCTTCAAAACAAAGAAAATCACCGTATGAAGTAGTCTCCTTTTCAGCGACTGCAAGAAGATTCTCATGCCGTATGCCGAATCTGCCTTCCTGATAAAAGCCGGGCTCGTTTGAAACGACCATGCCTTTTTCAAGCGGATAATGTGATGATTTATCACGGATTTTCCAGTTTATGTACTGCGGACCTTCGTGAACGCTGAGAACATATCCAACTCCGTGACCCGTTCCGTGGTTAAAATCAACTCCAGATTCCCAAAGCGGCAGACGGGCTAAAACATCAAGATTTTCACCGCTTACGCCTTTTTTGAATACAGCCGCGCTGAGATTAAGATGCCCTTTAAGAGCGATAGTAAACATCCGCTTTTCTTCGTCCGTAATATTGCCGAGGGACACTGTACGGGTAATATCAGTAGTCCCTTCAATATAATGACCGCCCGTATCGCAAAGGCAAAGTCCCCGCTTTTCGATCGGGACGTCAGTTTCGGCGGTCGGCTCATAATGGATTATCGCCGCATGAGCGCCGTAAGCGATTATCGGAGTAAAGCTGTTCTGCAGGAATCCGGACTGACTGCGCCTTAATTCCTCCAGCTTTTTTGCGGCGGAAAGCTCGGTTATTCCATCTTTGCCTGCATTCTGCTTCAGCCAGTAAATAAACTTTGTGACAGCGACTGCGTCCTTTATATGAGCAGAACGGAAATTATTTATTTCAGCATCTGTTTTTTTTGATTTCATCAGAACAACGGGGCTTTCGTCCTCTTTGATCATAGCTTTAATGCAGTTTTTAAGACGATAATTTGCAGTATGTGAAGCAATCCAGACCTTTTTTTCTGAAGGAATCAAAGAAACATCAGAATAAATATCTTCGTAATCCTTAATCTCAACGCCGACGTTTTCAAGATATTTGCCGACTTCTGAGTCTATTATATTTCTGCTGCAGTAAAGAACAGCGCTGTCTTTTCCAACGAGCATAAACGACAGAAAAACAGGAGTGCATTCTACGTCGTCACCCCTGAGATTGAGCGTCCAGGCCGTTTCGTCAAGAGCGCTGATAAGAAGATAATCAGCATGATTTTCTTCAAGCTTTTCACGAATCAGACGTATTTTTTCACAAGCGCTGATCCCTGCATACTTTTCATCAAGGATCCAGACTTTGCGTGCGCTCATTGGCGGTCTGTCTTCCCAAATACAGTCCACAAGATCAACATCGGGAACAAAGCTTATATTTTTACCGCCAAATTTTTCTTGTAATCTTTTGGCAAAAGACGAGCTGATCGTTCTGCCGTCAAAACCGATTTTTCCGCCTGACGGAGTGCTCTCGGCAACAAAAGACATGATATCCGGCACACCGGGAGTGAACATCTTCTGCAAATTAATTGTAGAGCCTTCAAGCTGGCTTTGAGCCTGAAGGAAATACCTTCCGTCAGTAAAAAGATCTGCGGAACTGTCTGTTACAACAAGAGTACCGGCTGAGCCCGTAAAACCGGACATAAATTCACGTTCTTTAAAGTAGTCGCCTACATATTCGGAAGCGTGAAAATCGTCCGTCGGAATTATATATAAATCTATTGCATACTTCTTCATCAATTCACGAAGCGCGCTTAATTTTTCTATTACAGTCATTATTTCTCCTTAAACACACAAAAAGCAGCAGACTTAAAGCCTGCTGCCATTATAGCTTTGAATTATTCGGGTCTTTTCTTGATTATGTTGTTGAGAACTTCATAGAAGTTGGTGTCGCCGACAGGGCTCTGCTGTGCAGGTGCAGCAGCGTTGCCGCCAAGTACGGGAGGCTCGATCGGAGCTGTTGTTCTCTGCTGAGTGCGAAGAGGAGCAGCTGAAGCAGTCTGACCCTTGAAAGTGGGTATGCTTCCGAAATTTTCTTCATGATTATCGTTTTCAAAGCCTGTTGCAACAACAACAATTGTGATTTCGTCTTCCATATTAGGATCGAAGGAAACACCCCATGTGATGTTTGCATCGGGATGAGCTTTTTCGGTAATGGATTCAGCAGCGTTTTCAACTTCTTCAAGACCGATGTCAGGTGAAGATGTGATGCTGATGATAACGCCTTTAGCGCCTGAGATAGAAGTTTCAAGAAGCGGGCTTGAAGTAGCAAGCTCAGCAGCCTGAAGGCTCTTATCCTTACCCTTGGCAGTACCAACGCCCATGTGAGCATAGCCTGCGTCACGCATTACGCTGCATACGTCTGCAAAATCAAGGTTAACAAATCCGGGGATCTTGATAAGATCGGAAATGCTCTTAACGCCCTGTGAAAGAACTTCGTCAGCTACGATGAATGCTTCAGTAAGAGTCTTGCAGCGGTCAGTAAGGAGTTTAAGACGATCGTTGGGAATTATGATAAGGCTGTCAACGTTTTCAGCAAGCTTAGCAATACCCTGCTCAGCAAGGATGCTTCTCTTTTTACCTTCAAATTTGAAGGGCTTTGTAACAACGCCGACTGTAAGGATATTCATCTCTTTTGCAAGACCTGCGATAACGGGAGCCGCGCCGGTACCTGTGCCGCCGCCCATACCGGCAGTGATAAATACCATATCAGTACCCTTAAGGATCTGAACGATGTCTTCACGGCTTTCTTCAGCAGCCTTTTCGCCTACCTCAGGTCTGCCGCCTGCGCCCTGGCCTTTAGTTGATTTTTCACCGATCTGGATTTTATGAGTTGCCTGTGAATTAACAAGAACCTGCTTGTCGGTATTAACAACAATAAACTCAGCGCCCTGCATTCCTGATGCGATCATGGTGTTTACAGCGTTTCCGCCGCCGCCGCCAACGCCAATAACTTTAATCTGAACATCGCTTTCATATTCATTGTCTATTCCAAATGCCATTTTATTAACCTCCGTTTTTTAACTAAACTAACATACTTCAATAGTCTATCATAAATTATTTTCAATTTCAATAGTTATTTTAAAAAATTTTAATTTTTCTCTGGCGAAACATAAATATTTTTTGTATCATTAAGGAAAATTTCGCCTCTTTCGGATTGGTTTATTTCGTCTTCCTTCTCAATTATCTTTATGGCAGCTTTAAGCTTATATGTAAGTTTTTCCGTTGAGCCGAGGTTGAGCTTTAATCTGTCCTGATAAACGCAGTAAAGATTGCCCGGAGATTCAAGATTGATTTCCGTGAGGTGCTGGATTCCGCTCTCATTAACGCTGTCAAAAATCGTTTTAACAAGCTCTGCTTCTTTGGCAATTTCCTTTGAAGATTCACCGGTAGAGTTGGTATTAATAATGTTTTCACCAATTCCGGCTGTAAAGACATTATGAAGTGTTACTCTTGTAATTTCAGGCGAAACATTCTCTTCAGAAGTGATTTCGAGCACTTTTAAGCTGTTGTCCGCAACAGCAGTACCGCCTGTGGTTTTAAAACAACAGTAAGCCTGAGTACCTGTTATTTCAATAATTATTGCTGAAGGAAATTTCCTTTTGACTGCCGCAGAGCTGATGTACGGCAGGTTCTTTTCTATGTGTTCGCGCGCCTTATCGATATCTGTCAAAAAAAGGTTGCCGCCTTTAACAATCCCCGATTCATTGATTATCTGCGACTCATCATAAATACTGTCGCCGAGGATTTTAATAGTATCTATTCTGAAAAACACAGTAAGCGAAAGCGCAATGACCGCCACCATCGCAAAAATTACGGTGACGCTCACAGCAAGTATTCTGCGGTTTCGCTGAACCTTGCGTTTTCTTTTTTCGTATGCCCTTCTTTTTTCGGGCAGCATTCTTCTGAGTTCATCCTGACTTAACCCTGCCATTGCTTTCCCTCCTGATGTCGGCACCCGCCGCAGCAAGATCCCGTTCTATTTTTTCATATCCTCTGTCTACATAACATACTGAATCTATTCTCGTCTGACCATAAGCGGCAAGCCCTGCGATTATCAGCGCCATTCCTCCTCGCAGGTCGGTAGCCCTTACGCTTGTGCCGTAAAGGTTCCTTGCTCCGTTTACAATTGCAATTCTGCCGCTGACGGTAATATCCGCACCCATTCTGTTGAGTTCGCCGGCGTGAGAAAACCTGTTTTCAAATATATTTTCATTGATTATAGTCGTTCCGTTGGCAACGCATGCCATACTCATTATTATTGCCTGACAATCCGTAGGAAAACCCGGATACGGCATTGTTCTGATTGTTTTCATTTTATGAAGTCTTTGAGGAGCTTTTATTCTGATTATTTTATCGGAGCAGTCAAATATGCATCCCGACTGCTCAAAAACGCTGATGACTGAGCTCAGATGTTCGGGAACTGCGTTCTGCACAGTAAGAGTCGAGCCTGTAACAGCAGCGCACGCAAGAAAACTTGCCGCTTCAATCCTGTCCGGCATAACATAAAATTCACATGGATGAAGCGAATCAACACCCTCAATAACGATAGTGCTGTCTCCCGCCCCGCTTATCTTTGCTCCGCAGGAATTAAGAAAATCTGCAAGATCCTCTATTTCAGGTTCACGGGCGGCATTTCTGATATATGTAAAGCCTTTTGCCTTTACAGCGGCAAGAATTATGTTTTCAGTAGCTCCCACGCTCGGAAATGAAAGATTGATTTGAGCGCCGCTGATACCGTCAGGAGCTTCACAGGTTATTCTGCCGTTTTCAATGCTTACGGTAATACCCATCTGCTCAAACGCAGAAAGATGAATGTCAACAGGTCTCATTCCAATTTCACATCCGCCCGGAGCGCACATTGAAGCTTTGCCCGTTCTCGAAAGCAGAGCGCCCATAAATATAAACGATGAGCGAAGCTCCCTCATTGATTTATCGGGTATCTCATTTTCACACAGCAGACGGCTGTCGCATACGGCAGTACCGTTTTCAAACGATGCAAAACAGCCGAGTCCGTTTAAAATCCTTATCGTTGCCCTGACATCTGAAAGATCCGGGCAGTTATATATAACGCATTCCCCTCCGACAGCGGCAGACGCCGCAAGAACCGGAAGAGCGCTGTTTTTAGCTCCGTGGACACAAAGTGTTCCGCCGAGGCGATTTTTACCGTTTATAATCAGACTATCCATAAACCGAAGCATCCTTTCGTAATATGCAGCCTTACCGGCTCTGTATTATACTATGAAAGGAGCTTGACCGAGGTGAAATATCAGCAGCTAACAAGCTCACAAAGACAATCAGTGATTCGCTTTGAAGCGTCTGTAACCGCCATTTTATGGGCATTTTCGCCGAATTCTCTGATTTTATCGGGATTTCTGAGCATCAGGTCAACAAGAGCTGTGAGCTTTTCGCCCGTAAGGTCTTTTTCCTCAATAAGAATTGCGGCATTATTATCTGCAAGATCCTTTGCATTATAATACTGGTGATTTTCTGCGGCATAGGGGTAAGGGATAAGAATTGACGCTTTTCTCATCACCTGAAGCTCGCTGATGGTGCTTGCGCCTGCCCTGCATATAACGAGATCGGCTGCGCTCATACATCTGTCCATATCGTTTATGTACTCTCTGAGCATTACGTTCTTATATTTTCCAACGTCGATTTTTGACTTTATTTCATCTATCATTGCGGCGCCGTTTGAGCCTGTTGCATGAAGGAACCAGCAGTCCTGAGCTTCATAGCGTGAAAGAATCATTTCGCTTACAGCTTCGTTGATGCTTTTGGCTCCGAGTGAGCCGCCCATTGAAAGAACGAGAGGTTTTGAATCAATACCTAATTCCGCTCGGCTGAGTTCGCGGTCTGCTCTGAGCATCTCTCCCCTGACAGGAAGTCCCGTTACAACGCTCGGAGTATTCTCCGGGAAGTATTTTTCAGCCGCCGCAGTAGTTACAAGAACTTTTTTTACCTTTTTTGCAAGCATTTTATTTGTTACTCCGGGAAAAGCGTTCTGCTCGTGAATCGCCGTCGGTACTCCTGCTTTAGCCGCCGCTCTGATTACGGGACCGCTTGCGTATCCGCCGAAGCCTATTGCAACATCGGGGTTAAAATCCTTGATAAGCTTTTTTGATTTCGGCAGAGCCTTTGCAAGTCTTAGCAGCGTTGCAATATTCTCCTTTATTCCCTCGAAAGTAAAATCTCGCTGGAATCCGCTGATTTCAATACCCGTAAAATCAAATCCCGCTTCGGGAACGAGTCTTGATTCCATTTTATCGGGCGTACCGGCAAATAGGATCTCAGCGTCCGGATAGTTTTCTCTGATATAGCCTGCTACCGCGAGAGCAGGATTTATATGTCCTGCGGTACCGCCTGCGGCTATAAGTATTTTTTTATTATTAAGCATACATATCACTCCTTGGGAGTATTTGTTACAGGTTTGTTGTTTACTTTATT
>CADAMY010000068.1 GCA_902789095.1 Oscillospiraceae bacterium
GGCTTCTGTTCTTTCTGCTGCTCATAATAATACCTCCAATTTGGTGCTCCTATTTTACACCTTTTTGGAGGTTTACACAATTTTTGGGATGGTCTCTTTTGTTAAATTCTTTTTCTTTTGCAAATGTTCTTGCGGCTTTATCGACAGTCTTACAGCTCCGCATCAATGCGAAGCTGTAATTGTTTTATAGGTTTATTCAATTCCTTTTACTTCATATCCGGCGTCTGTTACTGCTTTTATAAGAACGTCGTCTGCGATCTCTTTGCCGAGAGCTGCCGTCGCCGTTTTCTTTTCGAGATCGACTGATGCCGAAGTTACTCCGTCAACCTCGCTGAGAGCTTTTTCAACTCTTGCTTTGCAGTGTTCGCACATCATACCTTCAACTGTAAGAACTTTTGTCATAGTATTATCTCCTTTATCTGTAAAATTGATTTCTTTTATTTCTGTGTTTTCCGTTGACTTATCCGGCTTGAAGCGTCTGAGTCTGAGCGCATTCGTTACAACGCAAAGGGAGCTCAGGCTCATAGCCAATGAACCTATCATCGGGCTTAAAACGATGCCGAAAGCAGGATAAAGCAGTCCTGCCGCAACTGGGATTCCGACTGCGTTATAGAAAAACGCCCAGAAAAGATTCATTTTGATATTTCTTATTACCGATTTGCTCAGTTTAATAGCGTTTACAGCGTCAGAAAGTGAATTTTTGACAAGCACTATATCGGCGCAGTCAATGGCTATATCCGTGCCTGCTCCTATCGCAATACCTATATCGGCTCTCATCAGAGCGGGGGAGTCGTTGATTCCGTCGCCTACCATTGCAACGTTTCTGCCCTTTGACTGCAATTCCCTGATTTTTGCTTCTTTTTCGGCAGGCAGAACGTCGGAAATCACGTTTTCAATGCCGACCTGTTTTGCTATTGCCTGAGCGCTGAGAGAATTGTCGCCTGTCAGAAGTACAACGTCGATATTCTCTTTTTTAAGATCAAGTATCGCTTCACGGCTCGTTTCCCTTACAGTATCTGCAACTGCGATAATGCCGATCACGTTGTTTTCACGAGCGAAAACAAGCGGAGTTTTACCTGCTGAAGCAAATTCTTTTGACTTTTCTTTAAATGAAGGATCAATGCCGTTTTCGTCCATAAACGCCGAATTTCCGGCATAGTAAACGACGTTGTCAATCGTAGCTTTTATACCTCTGCCGGGGACTGCTTCAAAGTTCTGTACTTCGAGCGGGGCGATATTTCTGCTCTGAGCCGCCTGACAAACTGCCTGAGCGAGCGGATGTTCGCTGTTTTTTTCGGCAGAAGCGGCGAATTTAATAAGTTCATCTTCGCTTATCCCGATCGGATATACGTCGGTAACTTCGGGTGTTCCTTTCGTGACCGTGCCTGTTTTATCAAGAACGACAGTGTCGATTTTATGAAGATTTTCAAGGGATTCGGCGCTTTTTATCAGAATACCGAGCTCAGCCGCCTTGCCTGTGCCTACCATAATGGCGACGGGAGTTGCAAGACCGAGAGCGCACGGGCAGGAAATTACGAGAACGGAAATCGCACGGTTGAGCGCAAATTCAAAGCCGTTTCCGATAATTATCCAGATAATTGCCGTAATCAGCGCAATTCCTATAACTATCGGAACGAATATACCGCTGATTTTATCAGCCAGACGCGCAATCGGCGCTTTAGTGTTGCCCGCGTCGTCAACCATTCTGATGATTTGGGCAAGAGTTGTGTCCTGACCTATCTTTTCAGCTCTGAAACGAAAGCTTCCGTTTTTATTTATCGTAGCGGAAATAACCGTATCGCCTTCAAGCTTTTCAACAGGAATACTCTCGCCGGTAATAGCCGACTGATCAACGTATCCGCTGCCGGAAATAACCGTGCCGTCAACCGGTATGCTCTCGCCGGGTTTTATTATAATGATATCGCCCTTTACGATGTTTTCGGTTGAAACGGTGATTTCTTTGCCGTCTCTTAAAACCACCGCCGTTTTCGGGGCAAGAGACACGAGCTTTTCGAGCGTTTCGTTGGTTTTGGATTTTGACTTTGTTTCAAGATATTTGCCGACTGTAACGAGAGTGAGTATCATTGCGCTTGATTCAAAATATAATGAATGAGCGTATTGATGAACAAGCTCCATATCCTGAACAGCGAAGCCGTACATCATTCTGTATATTGCAAATATTCCGTAAACGAACGCTGCTCCCGAGCCGAGAGCGACGAGCGAATCCATATTCGGCACCCGGTTTTTGAGAGCTTTAAGCCCCGAAGTGAAGAATTTTTTATTGAGTATCAATACCGGAATAGTAATGAGAAGCTGAGTGAACGAGAGTATCAGAGCGTTTGAAACACCTTTGAAAAACGGCGGGAGCGGAAGCCCCATCATACCGCCCATTGAAATATACATCAGCGGAATAAGCAGAACGATTGAAGCAATAAGCCGCTTCTTTGTTTTGTTTCTGTCTTCATCAGCGCTTGAGCGGCGGCTGTTCCAGTCGTTTTTTAAAGCGTCTTTCCCTTTTTCGCCGCTGTGAGTTTCAGCTCCATATCCTATTGCCGTAACTGCGTTTATTATACTGTCATTGTCCGTTTTGCTTTCATCATAATCAACGTTCATCATTCCGGTTATCAGATTGACGTTTACGCTGTCGACTCCGTCAAGCTTTGAAACTGCTTTGGTAACGTTTGCCTGGCATGCGGCGCAGCTCATACCGCTTACCGTAAATTTTTCGCGCGTCATATTTCTTTACCTGAGATTTCTGCTTTTTTGCAAAGTTTTTTTATTCTTATATATTCATTTTTGCCGGGGCATATGTCGTATATACCGAGTGTTGAGAGAACGTACCAGGCGGAAGTTGCTCCGTTATCCTCGTCGCCGGGGAATCCGTCGTTATCCGGACTGAATGCTTCCCGGCAAAGCTTTTCCACCCAGTATTCCGTCTTTTCTTTATCGCCCAGAGCGGCAAACATATAAGGCAGATGAAAACTCGGCTGATTGGAAATAGCGCACTGGCCGAAGTCAACAGCCGCCATTTCGGTTATTTCGTGGATTTCACAGCCGTATCCGCCTATGTTGTAAAGCGGCTTTGTGCTGAACAGCTCGTCAAGCTTTTCAATGAGCTTTTCATTGCCGCCGTAAAGCTGAGCGAGCCCTTCAATATCGTGAGGAACTGCAAAAGATGACTGCCACGCGCTGCCTTCGGTATAATCTCCGCCCCAGTCGAAGCTGTCAAAACTTTCGTCAAATTCGCCTGACGTATATCTGCCTCGCATAAATCCTGTTTCAGCGTCAAACAGATTTTTATAATTTTTTGAGCGAATCATATATTCTTCAGCAATATCATTTTTGCCGAGAACTTTTGCGACCTGAGCTATGCAGTAATCGCCGTAAGCCGCATCAAGCGTGAGATTTACGCTGCTTCTTTTAACTACGTCTTTGGGAACGTAGCCGTATTTTAAATATGACGAAGCTCCTGTTCTTCCTAAATCCTCATCGGGAGCGTCGTTGTTTGCGTGATTGAGCATACCTTCAAGCGCCGTTTCGAGAAGCTCGCCTTTGATGATTCCTTTGACTGCCGCATCAGCTATAACTGCGTCAATCAGAGTGCTCGGCATACAGCCTCTCTCGCCGATGCTCGGCCATCTCGGAAGCCAGCCGCCTTCTTTATAGTCAGCTATAAATCCCTCAAGCATCTCGGCATATTTTTCACGGTCAATGAGCGCCAGCAGGGGGAATTCGGTTCTGTAAGTGTCCCAGAATCCGTTGTCCGTATAGCGAAGTCCCTGCCTCGTACTGCCGTCAAACGGGCAGTAATGGATATTTCTGCCGTCTTTGTCGGTTTCGTAAGCTTTGTGAGGGAAAAGTCCCGTTCTGTAAAGGCAGGAATAAAAAGTCCTGAGCTGTCTTTCATCGTCAGTTTCTATTTTTATTTTTGAAAGATACTCTTCCCATTCCTTTTCGCCGTTTTCTTTTAAAGTTTCAAAGCTTCTGCCCGAAAGATCCTGCTTCATATTTTCCTTTGCCTGCTCATAGCTTATGTACGATGAAGCGACGTCGATTTCAACATATCTTTCTTTAAATACAATATGAAAACATCCGTCTTCGCCGGATCTTGATAAATCATAATCAACAGGGGATGTGAAACGAAGAACGATATAGTTTTTGAAGTTAACTGCAAAATCGCCCCTTACTCCGTCGCAGGAGGCATACAGCAGCCCTGTTTCTTTATCAAGGTTATATTCGTATTTACCGAAAACGGGGAAGAGTGTAAAATAAGGAGTTCTGCCTTCGGGATAAATAAGTCTTATCCTGCATCCTCGCTGAGTCGGCACAAGCTCAAAATCCGTTCTGCTCCTGAGGAAATGAAGCTTTAAGTAAGCAGGCGTCATTACAGCGTCTTCCGGTCTGTAACCTGACCAGCCCCGCTCGGAGGAGTCAAAAATTCTGTCCGTCTGCGGAGTAAAGAGGAATGAGCCGTAGTCGCCGATCCAGGGACTCGGCTGATGAGTAAGCCGGACTCCTTCAAGGCTTCTGTCGTCAGGATGAAAGTACCAGCCGCCGTGATTCTCAGTCTGCGCAGCGAATCCGAGCATTGCAAAGGGAAGCTGCGTGAGCGGCAGGGTGTTCCCGTTTGAAAATCTGTGTTTTGAGGCTGTGCCCTGTTTTACGTTTACTAAATCAATATATCTCATTTTACTGCTCCGAATGATTGCCCATATTCGGCATATCTATTCTGTAAATTTCCTGACTGTCCATATCTATCGGGGGAATCATTATCGGCGGCATACCTGCGCTCGTCGTAAGATTCGACACGAATACTCTGGCATAAGGGAAAATCTCTTTAAACGTTGCAACGTGTACCTGCTCTCTGGGCGTCTGAGGATCATACTGGAAAAGGCCCTGAACGGTTATTGAAATCTTAAAATCCTTGTTGCCGCCTTTATCTGTAATATCAACGGTGAGAATGCCTTCGCATACGCCGTTCTGGCCGTATTTAACGTTGTAGGAGTATTTATTGTTGAGTTCAAGCTTCGTGCCGTTTACAAGATTGTTGATAAAATCGATCTTTGAGATCTTGTAAGCTTTCATATTTAGGTTTTTCAAAAAATCAGCTCCTTTTTATTGATTAGATATAACTAACTATATTATACACCAATTTAATTTAACCGTCAATATTTTATCATATTTTATTTACTATTTCAACTATGTTAACAATTAATTGATTTATATGTATTTTTGATTAAAATTCGTTGACAAACCGATATAAAAGTAATACAATAAAGATTGTTAAAAAATTAAACAAGTTTTCGGAGGTCAGAAAAATGGGATACACAATTTCTCAGAAAATCATAAAGAATCATATGCTTTCCGGAGAGATGAAGGTCGGCAGCGAAGTAGGACTCAGGATCGACCAGACTCTCACTCAGGACGCTACGGGCACTATGGCTTATCTTGAATTTGAGGCTATGGGTGTTAAGAGAGTAAAAACTGAGCTTTCCGTGGCATATATTGACCATAACACTCTTCAGACAGGCTTTGAAAATGCTGATGACCACAGATTTATAGCAAGCGTTGCCAAAAAGAGAGGACTTCGTTTTTCAAGACCGGGCAACGGTATCTGCCATCAGGTGCATCTTGAACGTTTCGGTATTCCGGGCAAAACTCTCATAGGCTCTGACAGCCATACTCCCACAGGCGGCGGAATCGGTATGCTTGCAATGGGCGCAGGCGGTCTTGATGTTGCCGTTGCCATGGGCGGCGGAGCTTATTACATCACGATGCCCAAAATGGTAAAAGTTAATCTTATCGGCAAGCTTTCACCGTGGGTTGCCGCAAAGGATATCATTCTTGAAGTTTTAAGAATAATGTCCGTAAAAGGCGGAGTAGGCAAAATCATCGAATACGGCGGAGAAGGCGTTCTTACTCTCTCAGTTCCCGAAAGAGCTACTATCACCAACATGGGCGCTGAGCTCGGCGCTACGACGTCAATTTTCCCGTCAGATGATATCACGAGAGATTTCCTTCGCGCTCAGGGCAGAGAAAAGGACTGGGTTGAGCTTAAAGCTGACGACGACGCAGTTTATGACGAGGTTATTGATATTGATTTATCTTCGCTTGCTCCTCTTGCCGCTATGCCTCACATGCCCGATAACGTTAAAAGCGTTGCCGAAATCGGCGAAATCAAAATCGACCAGGTATGCATCGGCTCCTGCACCAATTCATCTCTTATGGATATGCTCAAGGTTGCCGCAATTTTAAAGGGTAAAACCGTTCATCCCGATGTCAGCCTTTCAATAGCTCCCGGCTCAAAACAGGTGCTCAATATGCTCTCACGCTGCGGAGCGCTTGCAGATATAATCGACGCCGGCGCAAGAGTTCTTGAATCAGCGTGCGGACCTTGTATCGGTATGGGTCAGTCGCCCAATTCCAAGGGCGTATCGCTCAGAACGTTCAACCGCAACTTTGAAGGCCGTTCCGGTACAGCAGACGCAGGCATTTACCTTGTAAGCCCCGAAACTGCGGCGGTTTCCGCCCTGACAGGCGTTCTCACAGACGCAAGAACTTTCGGCGAAATGCCCGAAATCGAGATGCCCGACGAATTCATTATCAACGACAATATGATAGTTATGCCGGCAGGCGAAGAGGAAGCTGACTCGGTTGAGGTCATCTACGGACCGAACATCAAGCCTTTCCCGACTACGAAACCGATGCCCGAAAGCATCACGGCTAAAGCAGTTCTCAAAGTCGGCGACAATATCACGACAGACCATATAATGCCCGCAGGAGCAAAAATTCTTCCCTACCGCTCAAATATTCCTTATCTTTCAAACTTCTGCTTCAAGCAGTGTGACGAAAAATTTGCCGAGCACTGCAAAGAAGCGGGCGAAGGGATCATCATCGGCGGCGCTAACTACGGTCAGGGCTCTTCAAGAGAGCATGCGGCGCTCGTACCGCTTTATCTCGGCATCAAGGCTGTTATTACCAAGTCTTTTGCGAGAATCCATTGCGCTAACCTTGTGAACGCCGGTATAATTCCGTTCACGTTCAAAAACGCTGAGGATTACGATAAGATAAGCGTCAACGATATGCTTTCACTGCCTGACATCAGAAATATAATTAAATCAGGCGAAGAAGCCGTACTTAAAAATCTTACGACAGGCGAAGAATACAAGCTTGAATATCAGCTTTCAGACAGACAGGTTGATATTCTTCTTGCAGGCAGTCTGCTTGATTATACAAGAGAAAATTCATAACTTCGGAGGAAATAAAAATGACAGAAGCACAATTAAAAAATGCAGTTGAAAAATTTGAAGCTCTCGTAAGGGAGCAGAACGAGCGCTCTGACAGAATCAAGGCTCAGGGTGATTTTACAGATTTTGAAAAGCTTGATAAAATAATAATCGGCGTTTGCGGCGGCGACGGCATAGGACCGATCATCACCAAAGAGAGCGCAAGAGTTCTTGAATATATGCTCAAGGATGAAGTTGAATCAGGCAAGGTTGAATTTAAAGTTATTGACGGTCTCACTATCGAAAACAGAGTTGCCGCAAACAAGGCTATTCCCGACGACGTCATGGAAGAGCTCAAGAGCTGTCACGTTATCCTCAAGGGACCGACGACAACTCCGCAGGCAGGCGATCCGTGGCCGAATATCGAGAGCGCAAACGTTGCTATGAGAAAAGCGCTTGACCTTTTTGCAAACGTTCGCCCCGTTAAGATTCCCGAAGACGGAATCGACTGGACTTTCTTCCGTGAAAATACGGAAGGCGCTTACGCTGTTGGCTCAAAAGGAGTAAACGTTACTGACGATCTTGCTATGGACTTTGTCGTTACTACTACGGAAGGCACTCAGAGAATCGCAAAGCTGGCTTATGACTATGCAAGAAAGAATAAGAAAGACAGAGTATCTATCATCACAAAAGCAAATATCATCAAGACTACCGACGGTAAATTCTTAAATCTCTGCAAGGAAGTTGCAAAGGATTATCCCGAAATCACGACTGACGAATGGTATATTGACATAACTACCGCAAAGCTTATTGACAAAAAACGCAGAAAAGATTTTAAAGTATTCGTTCTTCCGAATCTTTACGGCGATATCATCACAGACGAAGCCGCCGAATTTATGGGCGGCGTAGGCACGGCAGGCAGCGCAAACATCGGCAAAAAATACGCTATGTTTGAAGCTATCCACGGCTCTGCTCCCAGAATGATAAAAGAGGGCAGAGGTCAGTACGCTGATCCCTGTTCAATGCTCAGAGCTTCCGTAATGCTCCTTTCCCATATCGGCAAGCAGGATAAAGCCGATCTGCTTGAAAAAGCGCTTGATAAATGCCTTTATGAAGAAAAGAAATATGCAATCACCGGCAGAAGCGACGGCTGCACCTGCTCAGAATTCGGCGATTATGTAATGGCTACGGTTAAAGCTCTCTGTGAATAAGAGGTGATTTAAATGCCTAAAAAAGACAACGAGATTTCTATGTCCGTTGTAAAAAGGATGCCAAGGTATTACAGGTTTTTAGGCAATCTTAAAAAAGACGGAGTAGAAAGGATTTCTTCAAGAGAATTATCTTCACGCATGGGGTTTACCGCTTCGCAGATAAGGCAGGATTTAAACTGCTTCGGCGGATTCGGTCAGCAGGGATACGGATATAACGTAAACCAGCTTTATGATGAGATCGGAGCGATTCTCGGTGTTGACAACGGGTATAAAACCGTTGTGATCGGCATGGGCAATCTCGGAAAAGCTCTTGCAGCTCATATGAAGTTTTCAAAAAGCGGATTTGACGTTATCGGACTTTTTGATAAGGATCCTTCCATAATAGGGGAGACTGTCAAAGGTATGCCCATTCTTTCGGTTGATACGCTTGACGATTTCTGCAAAGAGAATCATCCCGTAGCTGCAGTTATATGCGTTCCGGAAGCGGCGGCAAGGCAGAATGTCGAGATGCTTGTTGAAAACGGAGTTATGAACTTCTGGAATTTCAGTCATTTTGATATTGCGGCTGAATTTCCCGGCACTATCAGCGAAAACGTACATCTTAACGACAGTTTAAGAACGCTGAATTATCAGATTACCCATAAACATTCTGATGATGAATAAGGAGTGATTTTATGCGTTTCGGAGTAAGCATGGATATGCGCTGTCCCGAGAATGTTATAAAAGCAAAAAACGCAGGATTTGATTATATCGAGTGTAAGTTTAACGTTATGGCTCAAAGTTCGCATGAGGAGTTTGACGGTTTTTGCAGTGCGCTTGATGAAGCGGGGATAAAATGCGAGACGTGCAACGGACTTATTCCGAGGGATATTCCGCTTCTCGGCAAAGGTTACAGCAAATCAAAGCTGACTGAACATTTGAAATCAGGCTTTTCAAGGTGCGCTGTTCTCGGTGTTGATACAGTCGTTCTCGGCTCAGGCAAGGCGAGGAGTTACCCCGAATATATGACTTACGGCGAAGGCTTTTACGCTTTGAGCCGTGTTATAGGCGACGTTATAGCTCCTCTGGCTGAAGAATACGGAATAATGATAGTTATTGAGCCGCTCAACAAAGGCGAAACGAATATCATCAATACCGTCAAAGAGGGCGTAATGCTCGCTTCCGCTTCAAGGCGGCACAACGTTTCGGGGCTTGTTGACCTTTACCACATGGCACTTGAAGGCGATACGATCGATAATATCCGTCAGGTCAAAGGCAATCTCAGCCACGCTCATATTGCAAATCCTTTTGAAACCAAGTCCGGCAGAAAGGCAAGAAGCTATCCTGCAGGCGACGATGAATACGATTATAAAGGATTTATCGACGCCTTAAGTTATGCCGGGTGCAAAAGATGTTCTGTTGAAGCGTCGGTAATCGACCTTGACAGCGACCTGATACTTTCCGGTAAACTTTTTCAAAAATACAAATAAAATAATGCCGCAGGGGAACTTAAAACTCCCTTGCGGTTTCTCAAACAGAATAATAAAAAATATATAAAAATTTTTTAAAAAACTGTTGACAAAACAGATATCATCTGTTATAATCCTATATGTTGTCAGCGAGACAACAAGGAAATGCGAGAGTGGCGGAATCGGCAGACGCGCACGTTTGAGGGGCGTGTGTAGCAGTACGTACGGGTTCAAGTCCCGTCTCTCGCACCATGAATAAGGCGCTTTTGTCTAACGGACGAAGGCGCTTTTTTCAATATTATTTATTTTTCAGACAGATGAAATCGCTTATCAGTGAAATCCTGCTGCGCGGGGTTCAGGACGGATTTCATTTCACCGTGAGGTGAAATCGAACGATTTTACCAAAGGCGAAAGCCTTTGATTTTATTACGGCAACACCGCAATTTCACGATTGAAACGTGCACATTATTTGAGTATGATGAAATGAA
>CADAMY010000069.1 GCA_902789095.1 Oscillospiraceae bacterium
ATCCGAGAAGAATCTTAAACGGCTTGTCCTCACATCAGCTAATTCAACTAATTAATCCCGCTTAACTTTGTGGACATTTTATATTGCAATTTATAAATTTCTTTTCAACACCCGTTTTGTATTGACAAAGAGTATAAAAATATAGTAAAATATAATGAATAATTATCCAGAGGTAATTTTGATGAAAAGCTTTGAATTAGGAACGAAAATTTTTTTTGGTGAAAGCTCGCTGGACAGACTCCTTGAAATCGAAACTCAGAAAATTTTACTGGTAGCTGATCCTTTCGTTATCAAGAGCGGTCTTGCCGATCACGTCACTTCAAGACTCAATAAACGCGGCGTCAGCTTCGATGTATTCAGCGACGTTGTGCCTGATCCGCCGGTTGAAAAAATAACCCTCGGCGTTTCTGCTCTGGCACAGAGCAAAGCAGATACCATTATCGCAGTCGGCGGCGGTTCTGCCATAGATTCCGCAAAAGCTATGAGAGAGGTCGTTTCAAAAATGGACGGCTTTGAAAATAAGCATATCCGCCTCATAGCAATACCCACTACAAGCGGTACGGGCTCTGAAGTTACGTCTTTTTCGGTAATATCTGATCCTGAGAATCAGACTAAATATCCGCTGATTTCAGATTCTATTCTTCCTGATGAAGCAATCCTTGACGTTGAACTTGTCAAAACTGTGCCTCCTTCAATCACGGCAGATACGGGTATGGATGTACTTACCCACGCTATTGAAGCGTATGTCAGTACGGCTAATGACGAGTTTTCCGCTGCTCTTGCGGAAAAGGCTATTGAAATCATCGGTTCGTTCCTTTTAAGGTCGTATCTTGATAATAACGATACGCATGCACGCAGTAAAATGATGGTGGCTTCCTGCCTTGCGGGAATAGCTTTCAACCATTCTTCTCTCGGACTCAATCACGGAATGGCGCATCAGCTCGGCGCATTTTTCCATATACCTCACGGCAGGGCAAATGCGATGCTGCTGCCCATAGTTATTCAATACAATTCCGACATCAACAAGCATTCCCGCAGTAAAAAAGAATATCCCAAACAGGTAAGAAAATACTGCACGATCGCAAGGATGCTCGGTCTTCAGAATTTCAATACGATTACCACGATCAGAGCGCTGGTAAGCTGGGTTGAATTTATGATGAAAGAAATGGATATGCCTTTGTGCATATCCGCAATGAACGTCTGCTCAAGGGAAGAATATTTTGCCGCTATACCTCAGATGTCTGAGGCGGCGATAGCGGATTCATGCACGGCGTCGAATCCCAGAACTCCCACGGTTGAGGACGTAGAAAAACTTTTTATTGAACTTTGGTAATATTTTTGGGGGGATTGATGATTATGAACAGTATTTTAAAAAAAGGTATTTCACTTCTTATGACAGGTATTTTTGCCGCTTCTGCGGCTGTTATATCGTCAGCGAAGGAAGCTTATGATTTTTCGGAAAACAATATGGTAGCTTCGTGCGCAATATCCGACGGTGTTAATTTTGACTTCGGCGTGGATGACGGCGGCAACGCCTCGCTTGCGGCGGCGTATCTTACAAGATGGGACGGTCCCGTAAGTGAATCAAGCGATCCTTTCCCGGCTTCAGGCGAGCCGTATGATATAGAATACCATAAGCTTGAAGCGGAATATCATCTTCAGGATTTTGAATTTATTCCTTTAAAGGAAAGTTATCTTGATAATGCAGCCATTAAAAAGGCTATAATGAACCACGGAGCAGTTTATTCGTCGTTCCTCGTTGACGAAAGTTACTTCAACGGTAATTCAAGTTCATATTACCTGCCTGAGAGAAAACTCAGTTTCGATCTTGGCGGTCATGCCGTTGCAATAATCGGTTGGGACGATAATTACTCAAGAAATAATTTCCGTTACAAGCCCGATGGAGACGGAGCTTTTATCTGCAAAAACTCATGGGGTGACGCAACAGGTCATCGCGGCTATTTTCATATTTCTTATTATGACAGCAGTCTGAATGCAACAGAGCCTGCTTCCGCTTTCTACGGTGTTGAAAGTAAAAATAATTACGACAGGATATATCAGTACGATCCTCTCGGACCGGTCGATGTTCTTTATAGCGAGTCAGGCAGTACGATTTACACGGCAAACGTTTTTCCCGAGTACGGTTCGTCGCTTGAAAATACCGAGAATCTCTGCGCAGCTTCATTTTATACCGATATGAAGGGTATGCTTTACGAGGTTTATGCAGTAACAGATTATAAAAGGCCGTCTGATTTGAGAAGCGGCCTGAAAGTAGCGTCAGGCGTTTTGAACGAAGCGGGATATCATACCGTTGAGTTTTCACCCGTTCAGGTTCTGGAAGGTACACGTTTTGCAGTTGTTGTAAAGCTTAAAAACCGTTTTGATGATTTTGGAGCCGGTACTTATATTGAATATCCTGTGGAGGGCTATTCTTCCGAAGCGAGAGCCGCAAAAGGCGAAAGCTTTTACAGCTATGACAATAAAAAATGGACTGATCTTACCGACGAGACCGAGAACGCAGATGTCTGCATTAAAGCGTTTACCAAAAAGATTTCAGGTAAAGCAGGAAGCAGAACTGATTCTGTCAGAACACCGGAAAACGCTGTTAACAACGGCTCAAGAAAAGCTCACAGCAGTAAAGTCTATACCGTGAGCGAAGCAGTTGAAAACGGCGGAAATCTCAGCGAAGTATTTGTAGATTATATGACTTCGGCGGGCAGTAATAATTCGTTCGTTCCGTCTCCTGTAGTTGTAAGAAGCACGTCGGCAGAAGAAAAAATATCTTTCCCTGAGAAATATGACCTCAGAAAATATAACTGTGTAACGTCTATGAAGGATCAGCAAAACACCGGCACCTGCTGGGCGTTTGCCGTATGCGCTTCTCTTGAAAGCTGTATGCTCAAATCCGACGCGGGACTTACAGACATTATAGGCGATAAGGTTTACGGCGTTAAAGCAAATGATATTAAAGTCAGATACCGTCAGAACTTTGTGCCTGAAGTTAAAGTTGACTGTGACGCAGGCGAGGATTATTTCATTGAATTCAGAAGCAAGGACGAATCGGTTGTAATTCCGAACGGCGACGGTACGCTTTATGCCTGCGGAACGGGCAAAGCTGAAGTTGAAGTGATAGTTAAGGACTATTACGGCAACCGGTTCAAAGATACGATTACCGTAGAGTCTAAATACGAATTCTGGCAGTGGCTTATAAGAATTTTCCTTCTCGGATTTTTGTGGTATTGATAAGGTGAGTTTATGTCTTTTAAATCGGCTTTTATAAATACTGTTCTTCATTTTGTCAGACCGGCGGTAAGAAAAGCTGATGATTATTCAGTTGATGGTCTTCTGCTTAAAGCTGCGTTTATTTCGGATACTCATATATGCGATGATTTTGACACAACGATTCCGATGACTAAAGCTGTCCGCAGTATTGACTGTGTCGTTCCGCCTTATGATCTTATCGCTGTAACGGGTGACTGCACCAACAGGGGCAGAAAGAATCAGCTTGATATTTTCAGCTATATATTTTACTCTGCGGTGAATGTTAAAAACATTCTTCCTGTTATGGGCAATCATGATACAGGTCTGGGTAAAGACAATACCGACGGATATGAAGCAAATAAGAACAGGTTTATGAAAATGCTGAATCTGTTTGTAAAAACGGAAAAACCGTATTATTCGGCTGAGATCAACGGTATCACCTTCATAGCGCTGGCGCCGGAAAGCGATATTTATGAAGACAATATGTTTATAACCGATGAGCAGATTAAATGGTTTGAAGATGAAATGGCAGAAGCCGCAGGTAAGAACAGACCTGTGTTTGTGCTGAATCATTACGCTTTGAACAACACTCATCATATAGACGTTATCTGGCCTGAAGGCGAGCTTGGCGAGCGATCTGATGAAATAAAAGACATTTTAAACAGATATTCGACGGTACCTGTGTTTTATGTTACAGGGCATATTCACAATTATTACGATGTCAGCGGCATATTAAAATACGATAATTTCTATATAGTCGACCTTCCTTCTTTCTGCGGTAAATGTATTTATTTTGATAAAGAGGATACAGATATGAAAACTCAGCTTCGCCGTGACGAAAAAGGACTTGGCTATCAGGCGCTTGTGTATGATAATAAGGTTGCATTCAAAGCTGTTAATTTTATTACAGGCAAGCGTTATCCGGATTTTGATAAAGAATTTATGACTGGAGAATGATTATGGGACTTTTTGATAATTTAAATAAACCGAATCAGCAGCCTGCAGGCGGCAATAAAACAAAAGACGTTGTCTTTTCTGCATTGCCTGAAACGCTTGAAGAATTCATTTCTCTCCCTCAGGCGTCCCTTTCGGATCCGTTTGATACTGCGGCAATGACCGTACTTGCTTTATGCTTCTATCCGAAGGATAAGGAGCTGTCATTATCCATGCTCGGATTTTTAAAGGGTCCCGGTTCAATCAGCGAAATGGAAAAGCAGTTCATTGCTGACAGATTCCGTGACAGCGACTATGTTCTGAGATCGTATTTCAACGGCGCAGTACCGGGAAATGACTATGCTCCGTCAACGCCTTATACAATAACAGTCAGTGACAACCCTTATTCCTACACTAATGAAGGATATGCGGTTTTATATATCAGATCAGGCGGAGCGGATTCGCCGAGATCTGTCAGGCTTCGTCTTGCAAAAGACGGAAAGTGGTATTTATGGGAGCAGTTTTTGCTTTCGGGCATCAGAGCGCCGGAAAGCAGCAATCCCTGGGCATGATGTGCCTACCGTATTTTTAAGCAGGAGATGAATATATGCTCAGAGTTTTGGCTTCTCAGGTCAAAGGGTTTGTAAAGGAGTCAGTAGTTACGCCTTTATGTATGATAGTCGAGGTAGCTATGGAAATGATAATTCCCATGCTTATGGGCTCGATAATCGACGAAGGCGTAAACAAAGGGGATATCAACAGTATTTATAAAATCGGCGGCATGATGGTAGTTGCCGCTCTAATCGGTCTGCTCTCGGGCATAGTCGGCGGTGTCTTTGCGGCAAAGGCGTCAACGGGACTTGCCCGAAATCTGAGAAGAACTATGTTTGAAAAAATCCAGGGTTACTCTTTTTCAAACATTGATAAGTTCTCGACAGCGGGTCTCGTTACCCGTCTTACGACCGACGTTACAAATATACAGAACGCATACCAGATGATGCTCAGAATGTTTATCAGAGCGCCTTCAACGCTGGTTATCGCCATGGTTATGGCGTTCAGGATTAATTCCGAGCTGTCAATGGTTTATCTTATAGCAGTGCTGTTCCTTTCGGTCGTAGTCGGTATCGGTTTGAAAGTTGTATCAAAATACTTCACTCAGGTATTTAAAAAGTATGATGAGCTCAACGCTTCGGTGCAGGAAAATATTTCAGGCATCAGAGTAGTAAAAGCGTTTGTTCGTGAAGATTTTGAAAAGAAAAAGTTCGGTATTGCAAGTGAGAATATTTATAAGCTTTTTGTAAAGGCGGAGAACGTGACTATCCTTCTTTCTCCTGTGATGCAGCTCACAATATATAGCTGCATTCTTATAATAAGCTGGCTCGGAGCAAAAGCTATCGTTCACGATGAGATGACAACAGGCCAGCTTATGAGTCTGCTTACTTATTGTCTGAGCATTCTTTCAAGCCTTATAATGGTATCGGTTATTTTTGTTATGGTTACCATGAGCTCAGCCGCCGCAAAGCGTATAGTTGAGGTCATTGAAGAAGAGCCGTCTGTTAAGAATCCCGAAAATCCTGATTTTGACGTTGAGGACGGCAGCGTTGAATTTAAAAACGTCAGCTTCAGATATAACGCTTCAGAAACGAGCGAGCCCGTTCTAAACAATATAAACTTTAAAATCAATTCGGGCGAAACTATCGGCATCATTGGCGGCACAGGCAGCGCAAAGACTACGCTTGTGAGCATGATCAGTCGTCTTTATGACGTTGATGAAGGCGAAGTTCTCGTCGGCGGCAAAAACGTGAGGAACTATGATATTGAAGAGCTGAGAAATCAGGTTTCGGTAGTCCTGCAGAAAAACGTACTGTTCAGCGGCACTATTCTTGAAAATCTTCGCTGGGGCAACGAAAATGCAACGGAAGAAGAATGCATCAATGCGTGCAGACTTGCCTGCGCCGATGAATTTATTGAGAAAAAGCCTGAAAAATACAATACCCGCCTTGAACAGGGCGGCACCAACGTGTCAGGCGGTCAGAGGCAGAGGCTTTGTATAGCAAGGGCTTTGCTTAAAAATCCGAAAATTCTTATTCTTGATGATTCTACGAGCGCGGTTGATACTGCGACGGACTCGAAAATAAGAAACGCATTTGCAAACGATATACCTGATACTACGAAGATCATAATTGCGCAGAGGATTTCAAGCGTTCAGAACTCCGACAGAATAATCGTTCTTGACGACGGCAAGCTGACGGGGTTTGACACGCACGAAAATCTGCTTGAAAACAATAATATCTATAAAGAAGTTTATGAGTCGCAGACGAGCGGCAACGGTGATTTTGATGAAAACGGAGGTGAAGACTGATGGCACCTCCTATGAAAGGAAGACCGCCAAGAGGCGTGAAACCGCAGGTTAAAAATCCGGGCAAGCTGTTTAAAAGACTGCTTGGGTATGTGTTTAAAAAATATCCTGTGAGCTGTATAGTCGTTTTTATTTGTATTGTCATCAGCGTATTTGCAAATATTCAGGGAACGATGTTCCTTCGTACTCTGATTGACGATTATATAATGCCGCTCATAGGCACTTCGTCTCCGGACTTTGCTCCGCTTCTCAAGGCGATAATCAAAGTAGCCTGTATCTACGTTATAGGCGCGGCGGCAAGCTATATTCACGGCAGAGTTCTTGTTAAGGTTTCGCAGGGAACGCTAAAAGACCTGAGAAACGATATGTTCAACCACATGCAGAGTCTGCCGATAAAGTATTTTGATACTCATTCGCACGGCGATATAATGTCGATATATACAAACGATATCGACACTCTGCGTCAGGTTATCAGCCAGAGTCTTCCGCAGATAATCAACAGTACGTTTACGATAGTATCTGTATTTGTATGTATGCTCGTGCTGAATATTCCGCTTACTGTCGTAACTCTTCTTATGGTCGGCATTATGCTTTTCGTTACCAAAAAAGTAGCGGGGCAGAGCGGAAGATATTTCGCCGCTCAGCAGAAAAATCTCGGTATCGTCAACGGCTATATCGAGGAAATGATGAACGGTCAGAAGGTCGTTAAGGTCTTCAATTACGAAAAGAGGAATATTGATAAATTCAATACGCTTAACGAGGAGCTTTTTGACAGCGCAAATAACGCCAACAAATTTGCCAACATCTTAGGTCCCATTAACAATCAGCTCGGTCATATGAGCTACGTTGTGTGCGCCATCGTCGGCGGTATACTCGCTATTAAAGTCAGCGGTCCGTTTGCGCTCTCACTCGGCAATCTTGCTTCATTCCTGACTTTCAATAAAAATTTCAGTATGCCTATAAATCAGGTCAGCCAGCAGTTCAACTCTATTATTATGGCTCTTGCCGGCGCTGAAAGGGTATTCGGTCTGCTTGATGAAAAGAGCGAGGACGATGAAGGCTATGTAACTCTTGTAAGAGCAAGGGAAGAAAACGGAGTTATCACCGAAACCGACGAGAGAACAGGTATGTGGGCGTGGAAGCACATTCACCAGGCTGACGGCAGCGTTGAGTATAAAAAGCTTGAAGGAAACGTTGTTTTTGACGACGTTGACTTCGGATACACTGAAGAAAAAACTGTTCTGCATAATATTAAAATGTACGCAGAGCCGGGCCAGAAAATTGCGTTTGTCGGCTCAACAGGCGCAGGCAAGACGACTATTACAAATCTTATCAACAGATTTTATGATATTCAGGACGGCAAGATAAGATATGACGGCATAAATATCAATAAAATCAAAAAAGACGATCTTCGCCATTCGCTCGGTATGGTACTGCAGGATACAAATCTTTTTACCGCAACGGTTATGGAAAATATACGTTTCGGCAATCTTGAAGCAAGCGATGAAGACGTAATCAATGCCGCAAAGCTTGCAAACGCAGATTCGTTTATCAGGCACCTGCCGGACGGATACAATACCATGCTTACAGGCGACGGCTCTAATCTTTCGCAGGGTCAGCGTCAGCTTTTATCTATTGCGAGAGCCGCGGTTGCTGATCCGCCCGTGCTGATCCTTGACGAAGCCACAAGCTCAATTGATACAAGAACCGAGAAAAACGTTCAGGAAGGTATGTATAATCTGATGAAGGGCAGAACAACGTTTATAATTGCCCACCGCCTTTCTACCGTACGTGACTGCGACTGTATCATGGTGCTTGAAAACGGCAGGATAATAGAGCGAGGAACTCATGATCAGCTCATAGAAGAAAAAGGCAGATACTATCAGCTTTATACAGGACAGCCTTCCGGAAAATAAGGTGAAAAAATGGAATTGAAAAACAAACGCATTGTTTTTGCCGGCGACTCGATAACCGATATGAACAGAGGCAGAAACGAAAAAGACCTCAACCATATATACGGTCACAGCTACGTCTTTCTTCTGGCAAGCGGACTCGGATATGATCGCCCTGAAGATAATATGACTTTTATCAACAGGGGAATCAGCGGTAATACTTCACTCGATCTATTACAAAGATGGGAAAGCGACGTGCTTTCCCAAAAGCCTGACGTAATCAGTTTGCTTGTCGGCGTAAATGACATAAACGCCGCTGCCTGTGAAGGAGAAGAGCCTGATTTACAAACATACCGCAGAAATCTTGATGAAATGTACCGTATGGCAATAAAAGCAAATCCCGAAACGCAGTTTATAGTATGCGAGCCATTCGTGTTTGCGGAATTGACGGAGCCGTTTGTAAAAGATTATTTTGTTAAACAGTTTCCGGCTCTTCAGCAGGAAGCAAAGAATTTTGCTCAGAGTATAGGAGCTGTTTTTGTTGCGCTGCAGAGCGAATTTGACCGGAATGCCGAAAGAGTTGACGGACTCGGCAGAAGATACTGGCTCTGGGACGGAGTTCATCCGACTGCGGCAGGTCATAAGATTATAGAAAATCAATGGATGAAATATGTTTTTGAAAACAAATAATATATAAGTTAAGATTTTGGAGTGATGAAAATGGAAAAGGGTAAGTTTTATATCACAACCGCTATCGCTTATACTTCGAGAAAGCCTCATATCGGCAACAGCTACGAAATAGTGCTGACCGATGCTATCGCAAGATATAAGCGTCTGCAGGGTTATGATGTTTACTTTATGACCGGCACTGACGAACACGGTCAGAAAATTGAGGAATACGCCAAAAAGAGCGGCGTAACTCCCAAAGAATATGTTGACAAGGTAGCAGGTGAGATCAAGGGCATCTGTGATCTTCTGAATACAACTTATGATAAGTTTATAAGAACTACCGACGATTATCACGAAAAGGCAGTTCAGAAGATATTCAAAAAACTTTATGAGCAGGGCGATATCTATAAGGGCGAGTACGAGGGAATGTACTGCACACCGTGCGAGAGCTTCTGGACGGAGTCCCAGCTCGTTGACGGCAAATGCCCCGACTGCGGCAGAGAGGTTAAACCTGCAAAAGAGGAAGCATATTTCTTAAAGCTTTCAAAGTATCAGAAGAAGCTTGAAGATTATATTGAATCACACCCGGATTTCATTTATCCCGAAAGCAGAAAAAAAGAGATGCTCAACAACTTCATAAGACCCGGTCTTCAGGATCTCTGCGTTTCAAGAACGTCATTCAAATGGGGCATTCCCGTAGATTTTGATGATAAGCACGTTATTTACGTTTGGATCGACGCTCTTTCAAACTATATTACAGGTCTCGGCTATTCTCCTGACGGAAGCGGCGAGCTTTATAAAAAATACTGGCCGGCAGACGTTCATATCATCGGTAAGGATATTGTAAGATTCCATACTATTTACTGGCCTATTATGCTTCTTGCACTCGGTGAGCCTTTGCCGAAACAGGTTTTCGGTCATCCGTGGCTTCTTTTCGGCGAGGATAAGATGTCAAAATCCAAAGGCAACGTGATTTATGCCGACGATCTCGTTGAGCTTTTCGGCGTTGACGCAGTAAGATATTATCTTTTGTCCGAGATGCCTTATACTTCTGACGGATCAATAACTTACGACACAATGATCGAAAGATACAATTCAGACCTTGCCAATACGCTGGGCAACCTTGTAAACCGTACCGTTGCTATGACCAATAAATATTTCGGCGGTACAGTTCAAAAGCCTTCAATAGCTGAAGACGTAGACGAAGACCTTAAAAATACCGCTCTTGAAACGGTATCAAA
>CADAMY010000070.1 GCA_902789095.1 Oscillospiraceae bacterium
TCTGACTTTTATCTCTTCATTCACTTTAAGCGAACGGTGAACAGTCCACAGTTCATAATCAATATTTTTGCTGCCCTGCGGGACTTCATTGCCGTCTTTGTCGAAGCTTTTTATTTTCGCTCCGCTTCTTGCGACGGTAAGAGTAGAATTATTGCGGAACAGGAATGCAATTTTATTTGCCTGACCGTTTACTTTGAAGGTGTAATCGTTCAATGCGGAATCCGACGGCTCATAGCTTACGGATTCGATTGAGGAAGTAACAACAGTATCTTTGATATTCTCCAGAGTATTCGTTTCGCTGAAAAGATATTCCAATGCGCCTTCTTTTGTTTTGAACGACGGCGCAGCGCTATAGACCAAAGCCGTTATTTTATAATATTCATCGCTGAAAACGTAGCATTCCGCGCTTACCCGTTCAGGTTTAAAAAGTTTAAAACTACGGTCATATAAATCCGAATTATTTTCTTCACACTTTACAAGCGCATCATCATCAGGGCAGTAATATTTGAAGCTGAAAAGCAGAAGATCGTCTGTAAAATCGTCAATATTATCAAATTCTGCTTTGACGGTTATACAATTTGTCCCCTTGGAAGTTTCAAGTCTTATATTTTTCTCAAGCAGCTTTTTTGAAGGGCATACAGAAAGTGAACTCAGCATATCTTCATCAAAATAAAATTTCAGGGTCAGTTTTGCTTTTTTATCGTATGTATTCAAAAGCCTTTCCGCTTCTGCTTTCAAATCAAACTCCTGATAGATTTTCACGGGATAATAAATATAGTCATCAACTCTGACTGCATCTCCAAAGCATTCGGCAAAAATTTTGCCGCTGGAAGCTTTCAGCATTTCCGTTTCTTCAACAATATAAGAATCGCATCCCCTGCAATACTTTCTCATTATTCCGTTTGTTGTTATTGACGGCAGATGCTTGTATCTGCCCCCGCTGTAATCATGCCCTTCGGGAGCATAATCTTTAACGTAAGAATCTCCGCATCTTTCGCAGGTATACTGTTCTGAGCCGCCGGTCTGACAATCGTAAGTCTTCAGTACTTTATGATCATAGTAATGACCCTTTGCCTGAATAGGCAAGATGAATTCTTTCCCGCAGTTTTCACATATATATTTACTTGATCCTTCTTCAGTGCAGGTCGGCTCTTTTATTATTTTAACAAATTTAACAATATGACTGCCGATTGCGGGTATTTCCTCGGTATACGAATCACCGCATTCACATGTGTAGGTTTTTATGCCGTTTTCAAGGCATGTCGCCTCTTTTGTAATTTCATAAACATAATTATGAACGTGAATGCTTTCGTCGTGAAATTCTTCAAGCAGAGGGTATCCGTTATTTTCGTTCAACTTGTCAAAAATAAATTTTCCGTTGCCCCTGTTTATTCTGCTCAGGAACCGCTCTGTTTGCATAAAGCTGTCACTTAGCTCTTCGATTCCAATATCTATAACGACGGATTCTACAGTTTCAAAAGTATTATAATTAACAACATTTGTGCTTCTGGCGCTGTTTCTCATATAACTGATATATGAGTTTCCGTCATAAGGAAAGCTGTTTACATAACAATTTACAAAATTCCAAACACAGCCGCTAAACTCACCGCAGACAGAAGCTATTGACGTTTTTCCGTGACCTGATGAAATTGCCGTTCCTCCGGCATAGCAGTTTCTTATATTTCGTGCGTTTGAATTAATGATTGAATCAAGTTCAGAATATCTTTCAAAATCAATTGTATCTGCAAGAGCTTTCGGCGGCCATTCCATTGTGTGAATTCCATCAGAATAATATCTGTCGATAATCACCTGCATATACAGCATCTCGCTTATTTCATCACTATGGCTGTCGCCCTCAACGTGCATTTTACCTGCCAGACCGCCTGCATAAAACAAAGCATTTATTTCTCCGGTGTTATATGAACATGACATAGTGCTGCTCTCATTGATGCTGAGATAACCGGCTATCCCTCCGGCATAA
Source organism: Oscillospiraceae bacterium (assembly GCA_902789095.1). Taxonomy (GTDB): domain Bacteria; phylum Bacillota; class Clostridia; order Oscillospirales; family Acutalibacteraceae; genus CAG-488. The sequence goes on from CADAMY010000070.1 coordinate 1,982, forward strand.
GAATTGCTTGCCGTTACTTTTCCTTTGTTGCAAAGTCCGTATAATTCAAACTGCTCATTAACAGGGACACCGCCGATAGATGCTGTGCTATGATCGCCGGCAATTCCGCCGACATAATTTGCGCCGTAAACAGACCCTTCATTTTTGCAAAGCTCCATTAAGCAACAGCCTGATATACCGACAATACCGCCGACTTTTGTCAGACCTAAAACATCGCCATAGTTAGTGCAGCGACTAAGCGTTCCGCCGATTATACAGCCAACAATACCGCCTGTATGACTGACATTATCTTTCACACTGATGATACCATAAAAACTGCAGCCGCTGATTACGGAATTTATTGCTGTGCCGCATACAGCTCCCGTATCATCGTCATTTGGAATTATCAATGCATTTTTGATAATCACATCTTTAATAACAGCATTTTCGGCTTCTTCAAAAAGTCCGCTGCCTTTGGAATACAGTCCGCTTATTGTATGGCCTTTTCCGTCAAATGTACCTTTGAATATTGCCATTGACCTGAAAAGCGACGGTGCGTTGTTTTCAGAAATCGCCTCTCCTCCGTACATCGGCGTACCGTCCTCATAACTCAGGCGGCCTTTATTAAGATATATATTGTCCGTGAGCTCGATTGTGGCGCCTGTGCAGTCCTGTGATTTTTCGTTTATAAGTATTGAAAGTGTTTTTAGATCGTCTGAATTGTTGATATAATAAGTATTTCCCGAGCGTATGACCGTGTTCTGAGTCAGCACGGTTGATTCTGCGTTTACAGCAAGACCTGCAAACGGCACGGCTATTATCAGCGATAACAGCAGAGATAAAATCATTTTAATTTTTTTCATTTATAACGCCTCCTTTTAACTGAATATGGTTTTTATCCAACTTATAAATCTTCGCCAAAGAGTTATAACTGCTTCAATTATTTTCTGCGCTGTGCTCTGCTCCTCCTCTCTTATTTCAAAATCATAATCTGACGTGCCTTTAAAATTACCTATTCCTTTTATTCTGACGGTACCGGTCCCGACAGATTCATTGTTTTTAAGAGTAACGGTATAATCTTTGTTTTCACTTAAAGTTTTGCCTGCGAATTTTACAGTAACTTCGGGTATGCAGGGCTCGTTATTATAAGTCATCTGCTTTGTCACAATAACGTCAGCGTCAGAGATATTTCTTGCAACTATTGCAAAATCCGCCTTTGACATCAGCATGCTGTAATCGCCGAGTCCGCTGACCATAACCGAAGCTGTGCCGACGTTAAGATTATTGTAATAATCCGCCTTGTAATCCCTGCCTGACGCCAGCTTCTGCGACGAAAAGCGGACAGTAAGCGCAGGCTTAATTTCTTTTGACGTGTAGGTCTGATTGGGAATTGCGTCTATCCTGAGCGTTGTAACCTTGATCGACTGCGACAGTGCATAACCTTCGGCATAAGAATCCTCGAGGCAGTAGATCGTAACGTTTTGTGAATCATCAAACGCATCTGCGGCGATTTTTTCAACAGAATCGGCAATAACCACCTTTTCAAGATTCTCGCAGTCCGCAAACGCAAGCGATCCGATTTCGGATATATTTCCGCCGATCACCGCAGTTTCAAGCTTTTCACAGCTCATAAAGCTCATTGTGCCTATCGACTGTTTTACTTCGGGCTGTGCGCTTTCGCCGATTTTAACTTTTTCTATCTTTGATTCTTTAAACGCTCCTGCGCCGACGCCGTTGGAATTTGAAAAATCAAAGCTTCTGAGCGGACAGTTTTTAAAAGCGTCTTTCAATATTATCTTGCGTTCGGGATTCCAAATAACAAGGTCAAGCGAAGTACATTCGGCAAAAGCGGCTTCGCCTATTGTATCAAGATTTGAAGAGAGTCTTATTTCTTTCAGATTTTTACAGCCGTAAAATGCTTCGCTGCCGAGGGTATCGAGAGAATCCGGCAGATAAATTTCGCTGAGATTTTCACAGCCCGAAAAAGTGTTTTTATTTATTGATTTTATTTCATCGTTAAATTCAACAGAACGAATTGAAACAGCGTTCTCAAAAGCTCCGTCAAGAACCTTAAGATTTCGGGGCAGAGTTATGCTCTCGGCAGAATAGCCGCCGAATACGTTTTTGCCCATATATTCTATGCTGTCCGGAATAACAGGCTCAGCATCGGGAGAAAGTCCGAAAGCTTCCGAGCAAAGCGCTTTTGTACCTTCGCTGAGAGTTAAAGATTCCAGATTGCAATTTGAAAACGTATAATCTTCCACCACTTTAAGCGAAGCGGGAAGCAGTACAGAGCTTAAAGATGCGCAGTTATAAAATGCGCAGTAACCGAGATTTTCCAAAGCCCCGGGCAGTTTGATTTCTTCAAGATTTTCATTGCACGCAAACGCATATCTGCCGATGCTTTTTATTCCGTCCGGAAGTGTTATTTTCCCGGCGTTTACTGATGCGGACTCAATATACTGTGAATAATCGTCCCCGACCTCTGTGACAGGTGAAAACGCAAATTCACCGACAGACACTACTTCATATCCGTCAAGCTGTGACGGCACGGTTATTTCTGAAGCAGAAGGATTGAGAAATTTCACAATCTCCGCTTTGCCGTCAGTCAGCGTATATGAATAATCACCCGAAACGTATATTTCGGAAAGACCGCCTCCGTCTGACGGAGCATAAACATATTCGCTGCCCGTATCCGAGCGCTGATACATCATGTTCTGAAGCGTTATATCAAGCGCAGCGGAAGGCGTGCCTTCAATTACAACCGACGCACCGGAAGAAAACGGACCAAAACTTTCAGCTCCCGTAATATTCAATTCCTTACGGTAATCTGCCTTAAATCGAATTTCTTTGAGCAAAGCACAGCCCGAAAACGTATCGGCAGAAATATACTCGACCGAAGACGGAACAGAAATTTTTTCAAAAGCAGTATTTTTAAAGCAGGAATATATGCTTTCAAGTCCGGCGTTCAGTTCAATTTCCGAAAGATTGCGGCAATCATTGAATGCGCCCGAATAAATACATCTTACAGTTTCAGGAAAAACAACTTTAGTCATATTACTGCCTGCAAAAGAGTTCCTGCCGATATTCCGCACGGGCAGTCCGCCGAGCTTTTCGGGAATAATAACCGTTTGTTCGCTTCCGCTGTAATTTTCGATTTCAACCCATTCGTTATAATAGATTTCAAAATCAAAGCCGTCTGCAGAATATGCCTGTGATATTACAGCCGCAGATGCCGTGACGAGTAATATTGATACGCATAGTAACAATGCCGTTGTTTTTTTTAGTTTATTGCTCATTTTTATCACCTGCAGACCTTTCTTTGATTCCAAACGTTGTGCTGACGCTTTGATGATTTATTGTTATGAATACCGCTTTTCCGTCAGGGGTCAGCTCTTTTTGTACCGTATATTCCTGCTCGGTAAGCTTCCTTTCCGATTCATCGCTGTATACGGCATAAACAGTCATACCGTTAAGATCAACGCTGTTGATATCCTTTGCCGTAAAATCAAACCCGTCCGGGAATTCGGCGTATATTGAATTGAGCACCTTTGTGTCTTCGTCTCGAAGGAATCTTACTTTAAATTCAGCCGACTTGCCGCCGTATGAAACGGCAACGGTTTCATATTTTTCCGCTTTGCCGAAATTTTTATCGGTAATGATTCGGCAATCAGTTATATCAGCGTATTTTTTACTGCCGTCTGAATACTGAAGCTTTACGGTTATTCCGTTAAGGCTGAGTTTTTCGCCGATCACATATTCATCTTTGAATTTATCGTCAAATTCAAGCAAAATCTTTTCAATACTTGCCTGAGTTGAGGAAGTTGAAGTTGTATCTGAAACACTTGAAACTGTCGTGGATGACGTTGAAACGGTTGTAGTCGTGGTAATGGCTGATTGTGATATGTTTGAAACAGTATTTTCTTCTGCTTTTTTCTTTTCAATATTGCGGTTTATCGCAACGGCGCTGATGCCTGCGCTCAAAACAAATGCGGCGGCGATGATTATGCCGAGCATTCTGCGGCTTATATGAGGATTATTTCTGTTTTCGGCTGCGAAAACAATAACGTTAGAATAATCGCCTTTTTCGATTTCTTCAATAGCGTTGATACATTCGTCAATAAGGTCACAGTCAGGCTCATCTTTTAAAAGCTCATCATCAATTATTCTGTTGAGCGCCGCAGACACTTCATTTTTAAAGTTCTTTTCATCAAGAAGCTTCAGAAGTATATTTTCATTTAATTTCAGATTATTCATAACGTCACCTCGTTTCCGAATAGTTTTTGTTCTTTTATCAAACCAGTTATCTTTTTTCGCAGTCGTGAAATCCGTTTGGCTGCTGCGGCAGGTGAAATTCCGAATTTCTGAGCAATATCGGTAATTGTCAGATTATCAACGTATTTCATCCGGTACACCGTCTGTTCTTCATCAGAAAGCAAAGATACAATCAGTTCTGCGCATTTATCGTAATCAAATCCGTCAGGAATCAAAGGCGGAGATTCGGTATGCTCCGCTGATTCAAGCGGAACGTTTCTTCGGCGGTGCTTAGCAGATTTTTTAATCGTGTCTTTAACTATATTGTCCGCAATTTTGTAAAGGTAAGCTCTCGGATTCAGTATTTCAATTCCTTCAAGCAGTTTGTTCTGAAACACCAGAAAAACTTCCTGAACACAGTCATCAGCGTGTTCGTTCATTTCGCCGAGCCGCACCAGGCAGAATTTATAAATTGCCGTATGATATTTGTCGTAACATTCGCTGACAAAAGCCGATATATTCTCTTTTTCGCCCTGCATCGCCGCACCTCCTTTTTGCCCTTCATCTATATGTGGTCATAAATCAGATTTGTGACATAAAAAAACTGACCTTTTTTATTTTAATGTAAAATTTCTTTTCAGTCAATATTTTACGCAAAAGTGCAATTGTTCTTTACTTTTCAGCAAAAGTAAATGCTGCGCTGAAAAAACTGCGAACAAAATCATTCTGACAAATTAAAAATACAGCTTGAATCCTTTTATCATTGACAATTGCCCGAGCTGCATTTATACTATACACTGACTATCGGAATATTCATTCAGCGGAGTTTCCGAACAATACTTTTTCAATTGATTCCGATCAGCAAAATACATCAAAAAAAGAAGGCAGTAAAAATGTCAGCAATATTTGACGGAAATTTCAGATGCTCCGTATGCGGCTGCGAATTTACAGCTCCGGAGCTTTGGTCAACAAGCGAATTCGGTTCCCCGGATTTGGATCTCAGACCTGCGGAACTGAACAGATGGACGATGGAAGCATGGATGCAGTGCTGCCCGAACTGCGGCTATGTTAGCCGCCATATTGATGAAGACGGCACGCAGCACAAAGAATATATCGCCACGGCAGAATATATCACCTGCGAAGGCAATACATCTCTGACAGGACTTGCACGCAATTTTTACAGATATGGTCTGCTGTGCCTAAGAGAAAAAAAGTACACCGCCGCATATTATGCTTTTCTTCGTGCAGCCTGGGCATGTGATGACGAAGAGCTGTATGAACAGGCATGCATCTGCCGTAACAGAGCGGCAAAAGTATTTTATCATAACGGCGGATTCAACGATTTTGAAATCGGGTTTGTAAACGCTGATGTTTTAAGACGAGCCGGCAGATTTAAGGAGGCTCGAAAACTATGCAAATCACTCAATTTAAAAAATATTTCAGATGAAGATTTTGAATATGCTTCTGAGGATGAAGAATCAGATTTTATAAAAAAAGCTGTCGGATTTCAGCTTAAACTATGCAGAAAAAAGGACACAAAATGTTACTCTTTTGATGACTGCTCCGGTTCTTTGCCCCAAAGACTGCTGCGCACAATAATGAGACTGTATGATCGGAAATACTCACAGGAAAACAACTGATTTAATGAGGAGGAATTCAAATGAACAACATGGAAAAATGGTTAAGACTTCTTACTATCGTTTCGCAGTTTGATGCGCCGTTGAATACCGCGGGAATTACAAACAGCGACAAAGAAACGATGCGAGCTATGAAGAGGGAACTGATCAAGACGCTTCTGACAGAAAAGCCGGATTATATAAACGTAAGAACGAGATACAGCCCTGAATACAAGTCATACTCAGATAAAACAAAGGCTGCTGCAAATAAGATGATGAAAGAGGATTTTGAGCATTACAGCTATGCTCATTATCTGCGTCAGATAGAGCCTTGCGAAGATGATATTGTGGATCGAAGCGCCTCAACGGTTGACGTGATTGCAGAAACAAACGGACTGAGATTTTACTTCAGCGTCCCTGCAGATGATATTCCTCCTGAACACACCATTCCCGAAAAAGAATGGGAGCCCGACAGAAAAATATATCACGATCGTGTTACAAGAGATAACGAAGATTATTTTGAGCTTATAAGCTCTCTGCTGTTTGAAGAATAAAGACCTTTACGATGATTGCATTGACTTCTGTAAAACTTCATGCGTCATCAGAAAGATTCCAATAACACTATTGAATAATCATGCGTATAATCATCGCTCCCTTATAGCAGAAAAGCCCTTATGCGACAGAAAACTGCCGTATAGGGGCTTTTATAATAAGCAAAACAGCCGCCAAATCCGATGGCGGCTGAGTTAATTGTTATGATTCAGTTTTTGCCAGAGTACAGCGAAGAGTACAGCGGGTACGTCCTCCTGTGTAGCAGGTAAATAAAGTCAGATCCCACGTTCCGTCTGACGTGATCATTCTGTCGTTCTCATCAGGCTTCAGCGTTTCACGGTTCGATACAATATAATGATACGTTTCTCCGCTCACAGCGGTGAAATAAATATCCGTACCGATCGCCGTCCGGCGAAGTCTGCCGAAATGTGATCTGTAATTATGCGCGCAAAGCACAAGATCGTTTGTATAATATGACCCTGAATAATAACAGGGAGACAATTTAAGCAGATCGTAGTTCCACTCTGCAAATACCGGCAGCGAAACTGACAGCGAAGGTATCTCTATAACTCCGATATACCGGTTTCCGTCGATCTCTTTAGTCGGCATTTCCGGCACTGCGTCATTATCTTTGCGCTTTGTAAAATCAGGCGACTGCTCTTCCATAGAGCTTTCTATTGATTCCAGCAAAGACTCGGCATTTTTTCCTGCTCTCATTGCGTCGACTACGTTGAATCCCGTAAGTCCCAATGCTCCCACAAGAAAAATCACGCCGATTATGATCATGGCTTTACCTTTTTTCTTCATGCGGCGTCCTCCGCCTCTTCAGCCTTTCCTCTGCGGAAATGGATGATTCCTATTACAATAAACAGGAATCCGCCGGGAACCATTACAAACACAGGCCACCAAAGCTGACCGGTATGCGGCAGGATAGGAGTGTTTCCGTCTGTGTCATAAACATTGCGGAATACTGCCGAAGAAACCTGCTTTCCGTCTTTATCCGTATAAACTGCGCTTACTGTAAGCTCTTTGTCGCCATCTTCGGAAACGGTAACTTTAAGCTTGTAAACGTTTGTGTCGTAGGTAAAATGCGCCGCCGAGCCCTTGACTTCTCTGAGAGTGTACTCATATACAGAGCCTGCGTCGGCTGCTGAAAAAGATATCGTGCCGAATCTGATTGATCCTGCGCCGTTCCTGCTGACAGTCATTGACTTTTCAGCAGAGTTATATACTGCGCCGGTGTTTTCAGGCATCGGCGCTTCCGGAGTTTCGGCTGTGAGCACGAAAGAGAAAAGCGTATCTTCCGGAGCCTTACCTGAAATTTCGTATACTTCTTTCTGAGCGGTAATCTCTATACTGCCCGGCATATCTTTTTTAACGGGCTTCGGATGAGCCTGTACATCATAAACCAGCTCTGAGCCTGACTGCTGCGGTAAAAACGCAAGAAACGGGGACATTTTTTCATATCCCGGTGCAGGCTCGTTCTGCATAACGAGATATGCTCCCGGCTCAAGATCCGTGACAACGGCAGAGCCGTCTTTTATTTCAGCAGAAGCGGTATATGCCGTTTTGTTTTCTGTGACATAGGCGGCTAAGCTTTCTGCGCTTTCGCCGTCCGAGAAAAGCACTTCGGAATTTCCGTTCCAATCCGAAAAATCATCAGTTATGGTGAGAATTTGTTTTCCGTTTGATTCTGCAACCTGTGCCACGCAGTAAATCTGCGCAAATCCGCCCGAAACAGGGTTTTCATCCGTATCCTCCGTTACTATATGAATTGATCCTTTTTTCTGTAAGTCGATCATTCCCAACGAGAAATACCTTTTTTCCTCTGCGGCGGCTGAAAGTAAAAAGGGTACACAGAGCGCAAGCGCAAGCAGCAAAATGCCGAAGCACTTGATTACAGATTTTTTTTCTG
>CADAMY010000071.1 GCA_902789095.1 Oscillospiraceae bacterium
GAAATAATAAATGCTATCATTTCTCCCGAAATCTTATTCTGCAAAGAATTGACAAGCGATTCGATCAGTGCGTTCATAAACGTACCTCAGGCTTTCAGATTGTTTTTGTTTATGTATTCTATCGCTTTATCAAGTATAGCGTGGTCGTTTTCAAATTTAAGCCTGGTCTTAGCTTTTTCGTAGCCGAGCCAGACATAATCCTCGATCTCCTCTTTCTGGATCACGGTGTTGGTGTCTTCGGTGGTGGCGAGGTAGATATTTACGTTCTTTTCAACCTTGCCCTGGATACTGTACTGGGATTTTGTGATAAAATCTGGCAGTATGTTTATATGTATTCCTGTTTCCTCAAGCACCTCACGGTAAGCGGTCTGCTTATCGGTTTCGCCCATTTCAACGTGACCTTTAGGAAATCCCCAATGAGCGCTGCGCTTGTTTTTAATAAGCAGGAAGCGTATAATTCCGCCTATTTCACGAAAAACAACCGCTCCGCATGAGCGTTCATACAGACAGTCAAGGTTATACTGCCTGCCTTCAAGGGCAAATTCCATTGCTTTGATGATATCAATATTTATAAATCTTGTGCTTTTAGGCGCCACGACAATATAAAGAGTGTCATTGTCGGTATACTGCACCGTAGCTATAACTCTGCCATCAAAACTGCGCACGGGGTGACTTATACCCATAATATAAGCACCTTTGATTGAGGAATTGAAATGTTTACCGCCTTCTACTCTTCCGAAATTAAGATTATAGGTAATATTCTCCTCAGAATTGTGGGAATTGATGGGATGAGTTACTCTTACACGAACATATTTCCCAAGCATGTTCCTTCTCCTCCACCCTGATAACAGGGATTATTACGGGATATCTGTATATAACATACATTCCCGTATCATACGACCTATACATTATACATTGATTTTTTCTAAATTACAATAGCATTTTGAGAATTTTACATAGTTTGGAAGCATATTCTTGTATCGGTGATGTTAAATGACCGGTATAATAATCAGAAAATCGCATATTTTCAGCGCTGTCAGTATTATTCTGCTCGTGTGTTCGCTTGCAGTCGTTTCGGCAAATGAATTATATCTCAGATGTTTTTCAGGCTCGGCGGAACATCCTGTTTACAGCGTTGAGACGGATGAAAAGAAAATATGTATTACGTTTGACGCAGCGTGGCAATGCAGCGATACAGATGAAATTATAGAAATATTAAAAAAACATAATGCCTATGCTACAATATTTGCCGTTGCTCAGTGGGCGGAAGAAAATCAGGATTCGGTAATTAAATTTCAGAACGCAGGGCACGAAATTGAAAACCATTCATATAATCATAAGCTTTATACGGAGCTTTCCGATTCTCAGATTTTTGACGATATTGCCGGAAGCGCTGAAATCCTTGCACGAATCTGCGGCAGGAATCCCGCGTTTATCAGAGTGCCGTCAGGCGAATACAGCAAGCGGGTGATAAAAAATATTTATTCAATAGGCATCATTCCGATTCAATGGGACGTGGATTCGCTGGATTATACGGGAATAAATGTTGAGGCTATTGTAAAAAGAGTCGTTCCGAAAGTGAGAAACGGCTCGATAGTACTTTTTCATAACGGGGTAAAAAATACTCCCAAGGCCCTTGATATAATACTCACGGAGCTTGAGAGTCAGGGTTATGAATTTGTAAAAGTGAGCGAAATAGTGTATACTGATGACTTTTCTATAAATTTTGAGGGCAGACAGTTCAGAAATCAGACCTCGTAATTTGACTTTATATAATCAAGCATTTCCGCTTTGGAATTGGGCATCTCGCCGTCAACGATTTTTTCAAGAACATCATTGAGAATTACTCCTATTGTCTCTCCCTTGTATCCGAGCGATTTTACGTCGTTGCCGTTGATCGCAAGGTCTTTTAATGTCAGACAGCTTTTCTGCGCAACAGCTTCGTCAAGGTAACGCTCGCTGCTTTCGATTCTTTCAAGGACTGATTGCAGATTCGCAGGATTCTGAGCCATAGCGTCAGCTCTGAAAACGTCGTAAAGGCGCTTTAATGTTTCAGCGCCGTATTTTGACGCAAGCCGCAGAGTGTTTTTCTTTTCTCCTGTGGGGCGCAGGTCATGATAAAGGATAAGGGTGCTTATTTCTTCAGTATCGGCTTTAGAAAATTTAAGTCTCTTTAAAATCACCAGCGATTTTTCATAGCTTGCCTGCTGATGCAGTTTGAAATGATCAATTCCGTTTTCGTCGGTTGTGTGCATATCGGGCTTGCCGATATCGTGCAGGAGCATTGTCATACGAAGCTGCGGCTCGGGTTTTATGCTGTCAACAGATACAACAGTGTGTTCCCATATATCATAGATGTGATACGGAGTGTTCTGCGGATATTTATACAGCGGCTCAAGCTCGGGAATTGCCGTAAAAATAACAGGAGCGAAATCCATAAGTATTTTTTTTGCGTCTTTGCCGCAAAGCGTTTTTATAAGCTCTGAGCGGATTCGCTCGGCAGAAACGTTTTTAAGCTTTTCACGGTTTTTCAGTACGCTTTGAGCTGTTTTTTCTTCAATACTGAAGCCGAGGATAGACGAAAATCTTACGGCGCGGAAAATTCTCAGCGCATCTTCGCCGAATCTTTTATCTGCATCGCCGACACAGCGTATTATCCTATTCTTGATATCATCGTATCCGCCGAACGGGTCGCATATACCGCTTTTTTCAGAGTAGGCGATTGCGTTGATTGTAAAATCACGCCTTGATAAGTCCTCTGTTATTGCCGAGGTAAACTCCACGCTGTCCGGATGTCTGTTGTCGGTATATTTGCCGTCACGCCGCATAGTTGTGATTTCAAGCGGATTTTTATCTATCATTACTGTAACCGTGCCGTGCTTCAGCCCCGTTTCTATCGTTCTGAAATCAGAAAAAACTTTGAGCGTCTGCTCAGGCAGGGCGCTTGTGGTTATATCCCAGTCGTGGGGCGCTTTGTTTAAAAAACTGTCTCTGACACAGCCGCCGACTATATAAGCCTCGAAGCCTGAATCATTCAGCATATCAAGAGCAGTTTTAACATATTCGGGTAAATTTATTGTCAATCGTGACACCTCCGTATTTACAATTAAAGCTCTTTGTATTATAATTATCAAGGGTGATTAAAATGAATATCCAGATTTACGGCAAAGCAAAATGTTTCGACACCAAAAAAGCGGAAAGATATTTTAAAGAGAGAAGAATCAAATACCAGTTCATAGACCTTGTAAAGTTCGGTATGAGCAAGGGCGAATACAACAACATCCTGCGAGCAGTCGGCTCATTTGACGCATTGATAGATAAGAGCGGCAAAGCTTATGAAGACAGCTTCATCGAGTATCTTGCATCTCAGGAGGCAAAAGAGGAGAAGCTGCTTGAAAATCAGTCTCTTTTTAAAACTCCTATCGTAAGAAACGGTAAGCAGGCAACGGTCGGATATAAGCCTGATATATGGAAAACATGGGAATAAATCAAATATAAAAAGCTGAGTATCGGCGAGAATTTTCGTTAATGCTCAGCTTTATTGTTTATCCTGCCTGCTGATATACTTTCACATAATCAACTATAAATTCTGTTTTAAAGTCTTTGTCGGAATCGATTTTTTCGGGCAGATCATCGGGCAGTTCGAGCGAAACGATCAGATTTTCAAGCACTTCGGATACGCCGAGACCGAACGAAGTCCTGCCGGTTTCAACACCATTGATGTAGAAAATGTATTCGTCGTCCGTCCATTTGAGTCCGTATGTATTGTATTCGTTGAAAATATCGTTTCCTATTGCGGAAAACTGACATTTATCAATATTATCCGGGTCAGCGTCAGAGCCGTTGCAGTAAACGGTTTGAGTAACGCTGTTTTTTCGGTTCTTTAAAAATTCGTCGTATCTGCCTGCCTCAAATATATCAATTTCAGCTCCGCCTATGCCGCCGTTGGAAAGAGCGTCGTAGGAATGTTCGGACTGAACCCAGAATGCGCTCCAGAAGCCTTCGCCCTTATTGCAGATACATCTTATTTCAAAGTAGCCTTTGTTCAGCCATTCGTTGAGCGCAATGGCGCCTGTGTACCAGCCTTCACCGTATTTGCCTTCGGCTTCATCAAGATACTCGCCGGTGATAATCAGATTGCCGTCACGCAGACTTACCTGACTGTCGGCATTGTAGCCGAGTCTGCGTTTGCCTTCTCCTCTGTGATACCAGATGTCTGTGTTGAGCTCGTTGCCGTCAAATTCATCGCTTATCACGAGTTCATATCCGTCAAGATTTAGCTCCTCACCGTACGGGTGAACAGGGGATTTGAACGCTGCTGCGCAGAAAAGCTCGGCAGCGGCAAGCAGAGCTGAGAAAATGCGCCTGAACGGGATCTGAAAAGTGAACAGGCTGTGAAGATGATCGGTAAAATGAGAATACCTTAAAATTTGTCCGTTTGTCCAGCCGAATAATTCAAAGATCTTTGCGAGCATAAAATCATTCCTTTCATTTTTCTGAGTGTTTGAGTTTAGCCAGCTTTTTCTTTGCGGAGTCAAGAAGCATCATGAGCATTTTTTTATTGATCAAAACAGAATAAACTACTACAAATACTGCGTCAATCGCATAAAGAATATAATTGCCTTTTAAATAAATATACGACGAAGCAATATAAATCACAGTATAAATAATGATTTTTATAAAATTGAGCCTGAGTTTAACGTATTTCTGGCAGTCGATGTATCTGTAAATACTCATTATCATATAAGACAAAAGAGTTGAGATACAGGCGGCGTAAAGTCCTATGAATTTTATAAGCGCGAGGTTTATTACTATATTTATTACTGCAGAAATGATAGTGGTGGACGCAATTTCTTTAGTGCGTTTTTTGGCTATGTAGATGCCGCCTATAAGACCTATCAGAACGTTCCACGAATTAGCATAAAGGAGAATCGGAACGTAATCGTATGAATCAAGATATTTTTCGCCGATTAGTATATTGTAGACAAACGGCAGAAACGCTATTATAAGCAGCGAGACTGTTGCGAACGCCATAAATATGCTGTTTATCATTTCGGTGAAAAATTCGTCTTTATCGTCATCGTCAATGTGAAGCGACGCGCTTTCCTGCCAGGACATATTTATTATGGAGTAGACGTTATTGAGTATGTTGGAAAATTTGCAGGATACGGAATAAATAGCGTTGAACGAAACGCCGAGAAAGAACGAGATGATAGTTCTGTCCGAAACGTTGACGACCCACCAGGACAGCGAATTCGGTATCATCGGCAAAGAGTAATTGAGCATTTCTTTGAGCGTCGTTTTGTCTATTACTTTAAATGAAATATATTTCGGCAGTCTTGTTTTTAAAACAACGTATAAAATGCAGATAACGTTTGCAAGCGTCGAGCTGATGAGTATGCTGCTGGCTCCGCAGTGAAAGGCGATGATCATAATTATATTTGCCCCGAGGGTGACAACGCCTGTGATGATGCTTGCTATTGAATAATCCGTATTTTTGCCGAGACCTCTCAATACCTGAAGCAGAACTGATGAAAGCATCAGAACAATAATATTAATAAACGTATGAGTAAGATTTTTAAACCTGAAAAATCTGAAAACTACGATATAGCAAAGCGCAGTAAAAATCAATCCGATGATCAGAAGGAAAAGAGAGTTGCTGATGATCCGTTTTTTTTCAGGCTCATTCTGACGGTGATCTATAAGGAATCGGAACAGCACAGTGTCTATCCTCAGAGTCAGAACGGGAACGAGCAGGGTGATATATGTTCTTATCAGATCTACGCTGCCGAAGTCATCCGTTAAAAGATAATGCGTATATAACGGAAGAAGAAGAAAAGATATAAATTGAGTTGCAAATTTACCGACAAAAAGTATGGCGGTGTTTTTAATGAATTCTTTATTCTTATTCATTATAAAGCCTTTCTTTCTCAGCCTAACGGTTCAGCAATTTTTCTCTAAGTATAGTTGAAGAAGTGCCTTTTGTATAAGGAAAATAAACTACCTCAGCGCCTATCGACGCAAGTTCTTCTTCGATTTTGTTCCATTTTTCGGTGCCTTTCCAGTCGTCGCCTACAAAAATTACCTCTGCGTTATATTTTTTGCATGCTTCGAGCTTGTTCATATTTTCCTGCGGAACAGCTTTGTCAACGTATTTTATTGCGTCAACTATCGCCAGCCTTTCCTCAAAGGGAATGATGGCGGATTTGTTTTTATAAAGCGCCAGTTCATCGGTCGTGACGCCGACAACAAGGTAATCGCATTGTTCCTTTGCTCTTTTTAAAATGTTGAGATGCCCAATATGAAACATATCAAACACACCGGAAGTATAACCGATTTTATACTTTTTCATTATGAACTATCTCCTTAATCATATTGCTTACATATTCAGAGGCTTTGCCTGTTTCCGCAAAGCCGATTTCTTTTGTAAATGAGTCAACTTTTTCTTCATAAGCTTCTTTGTCAAATTTTGTGATTATCTCTTTTAATTCATCGGGCGTGACGGCTTTTTCAAAAGGAAGCTCGTCAAAGGTGAAATACAAATTTCTGTCCTTTGCAAGATAATCGTCAAGGTCGGGTATATACATTATGCAAGGCTTTTTCTGCACGAGAGTATCAAAACAGCAGCCGGAATAATCCGTAACAAGAAAATCGCATAAAATCAGTAGATCCTGCATGTTCGGATAATCCGTTACGTTTATTACGTTCGGAGCCGTATCAAATTCTGCCTTTGAGAGAGGGTGCATTCTTACAAGAATAACGTATTCGTCTTCGGGCAGATACTCGCCGGCGAATCTGTTGAAATCAAGCGTACCTGTAAATTCACTGTCAGCGTTTCTGAAAGTGGGGGCGTAGAGAATGATTTTTTTGCCGTTTATGCCGAGTTTTTCTTTAAGCTCACTGCTGATTCTGCCGCATTCGTTTTTATCAAAAAATTTATCAAGTCTCGGAGTTCCGCACATAAGCACGGGACCGTTATACCAGAAAGATTCCGAATAAGTTTTTTTGCTGAATTCACAGCCGCATAAAATATAATTGATCATATCCGAGTCGTTCTTTGCGGCTTCAATATAGCTGTCCGGAAGAGAATCGGCGGCGTCAGCTTCTATCTTTTTCAGTCTGAGAGAGCTGTGCCACGTCTGAAAATACACCTGGTTTTTTCGTTTTCTGATATAGCTGCTGAAGCGTTCATTGTTGAGCCAGACTTTTGAAGTTGCGATGTAGTATAATCTTTTTAAACCTTTTGTGTTTACCTGTTTTATTCTTGAAGGCATATCGTCATAGTGTTTTGATACGAGCCATATAATTTCGATTTCATCATCTTCAAGAAGTTTATCGGCAATCGGCTTCATGTTATCGCCGTATCCCTTGCCCTGAAAACTTGAGAATAAAATGCGGTTTCTTTTTACAGGAAATATCCATAAAATATAAAATATCAGATGCGCAAATTTTTTCAGCCTTTTTTTAATATTCATTGTTTTAAAAACACCTCATTTTTTATATTTCAAAAAGAGTTTTGCAGCGGAAGGGGAAACGGATATAGCGATCGCAGTCAGTTTTTTGATAAGAGGATAGGTGCTGTTCATATAAAGACGCAAACCGTTTCTGATCCGTTTAATAAGATCGGTTGTGATATCGCTGTTGCTAAAATCAGACTGCGATATTTTTCTGTAAAAAGCTATTGCCATATTTGTATCGCGGTTGATGGCGTGATTGAGTTGTTCAGGATAGTTATTTTTAATATATTCGTTTACCTTTTCTGCAGTTTTGAAATACTGCATGTGCTTTTCATTGAATACGGATTTTGTTATGCTTTCAGAATTTTTTCTGTAAAAATAAAGCTTTGAGTTCACATAAGATATTTTTTTTGCTTCATTGAAGAGCATAGGCATAACTGCGTAGTCTTCGTATATTTCACCTTCCGGGAATTTGATCGAATCAAACAGCTTTGTCAGATAAAGCTTATCGCAAGCGGAAGTGAAAAAATCACGCTCAATCAGTATTTCTTTTAATGCCTCTTCGTCAGAGTAGACTTTAAATTCTGTTTTTAACTGCGCGTCAAGCTTATCCTCTTCGTGCGAATATGATGCGACCGAAAGAGAACTGCCGGAAGCTTCGGCAGTTAAATAAAGCTGCTCAATGTAAACCGGCTGAATAAAATCGTCGCTGTCAATAAATGAAATATATTTGCCTGCCGCAATTTTAATACCGCTGTTTCTTGCGGCAGAAAGTCCGCCGTTCTGCCGATGAACGACTTTAACACGGCTGTCTTTTTCAGCGTAGTCGTCACATATCGCGGGGCAGGAATCAGGCGAACCGTCGTCAACGAGGATTATCTCTATATTTTTATACGTCTGCGCAATAATGCTGTCAACGCATTGCTTCAGGTATTTTTCAACATTATAAACAGGTACAACGACGCTGATAAGCGGTTTTTCGTTTAAGCTGCTGTCCATGTGAGATTTTCCTTTCCGGGTTTATATAAAAAGTCCGAGATTTTCAAGTATAGCCGCATCGGTAAGATCAGTAATTCCGTCTTTGTTTTTATCCGTGATTTTTAACGTTAAAGCGTTTTCGATCATTCCTGCCTCTGCGCACCTTGCAATCACGGCGTCTCTGCCGTCAAGCGATCCGTTCCCGTCGGCGTCGCCACGCAATACGGGAGTAAACGAATCTACCGCTTTTTCACCGTAATACAGAATGTTGCCGCTTGAGCTGAATCCGTCGCAAAGGCCGGGATTCAGATTGTTGTCACATATAAGAGCCGTGTCAAACCTCTTTGAGCTTTCACCGAAAGGATTTGTTGCCGCAAGGGAAGATGAACTGTAATATTCAACTTCTTTATTGCTCTTGTAAGCTGTGAGGAATGAATCTGCGCTTGTATAAAAATAGAATGAATTATCATCAGGATGATGCTGTTCAATGGGCAAAGTGTAAATTCCGCCGAAATAAAGTTTGTCAAAATCAGTAAATTCTTTTGTGACGAGTGAGACTGTTTCGCCTGCTGAATTTTTGATTCCGCTGAATGATGTCTTGCATTTTTCTCCGTTGCCTATATCTGCCGCATTTTCACCGCCGACTGCTTTTACACTGCCGCCGTTTATGGTTATCGTTCCGCCGTTGCCTACAAAACCGCCGCCGATTCCGGCTCCGCTTGTACCGCCTGATGCAGTTACAATTCCGCCGTTTATGGTTATCGTTCCGCCGGGTCTTGTGTTGCCGCCGCCGATGCCTGCCGCGCAGTAGCCGCCTGTTGCGACTATATAACCGCCGTTTATGGTTATCGTTCCGCCCGTGCCGGAAGTGCCGCCGCCGATGCCTGCGCTGTATCCGTCAATTCCGCCGGTAGCGTATATCGTGCCTGAGTTTATGGTAAGGTTCCCGTTGGATTTTCCGTTGCCGCCGCCGATGCCTGCCTGCATTTCACTCTCGGTGTAAAGAACGCCCTCACCGTCAATCACAACCGTAGCGCCGTAGGCTATATCAAGACCTGCCCGGTAAGTGCCGGGATGAAGATGATTTTCGCCTGAAATGGTTATATTTGCCGATGCCGTTTTTGTAACAGCGACAGCATAATCGAGATTCTGATTACGCCTGATGTTGACGTTGAGCAGTTCAATGTTGTGCGCACCCGATGTTACGGTAACGCTTCTGTCAAGAGGCACTGACGGATTTAGCTGAGTGATCGTGTAACCGTAAAGGTTGAATGAATCACGTAGGTTTCCGTCAATATCATATCCTGAGATGCCTTCGTCGCTTATCACAACATCACCGTAATCAAGGTAAAAAACAGTTGTATCATCAAGAGCGGAAGTTCTGAAACAAGCAAGGGTAAAAAGAATAACGGCGCATAAAAAAACCGATAATATTTTTTTCACACAGATCACTCCCTGAATTATAATTATACATTTTAATTCTATCAAAAAAATGTATAAAAGTCAATCACTCTTATCAAACAAAAACAGGCATCCGATTTGATTCGGATGCCTCAGACTGTCGATAAAGCCGCAAGAACATTTGCAAAGGAAAAAGAATTTTACAAAACAAGATAATAACTGTTAAAACATATAGAAAACAGAAATAGTTAAATATGTTTTAATAATAAATATATTGCAAATTAGCCGCCTTTTCTCCCTCTCGCAGTATCTATATACAGCTTCGGGTCGAAAATGCGGCTTCTGATGCCTGAAAAATCATATAATATCAAATACAGTTTCAAAGATGTGGCTGACTATTTCCTGACCGGGTCCGCCGATGGTATTGTCGTCATCGTGAAAACCGGGGAGGTTGTCTTCCGCCGCGCTGAGTTCTTCTGCAAGAAGAGCGTCCTGCAATGTGAATCTTTCCGCTTTTATCTGCGGCTTCTTATATTCCATTTTAAACAGCTTTATGTAATTGACGATTCTTGCTGCGATTGTTTTTAACATATCAAGAATTACTGCGATTATATCGTTGCTTTCTTCTGTCGGCTCGTCAACCTGCGCAGGAGCGTCGTTCCCTTCGTTTTCGGCTGTGAGATCATAAGACTGACTGTCGAGCATTATTATTTCGTCGTCAGCAGCATTTGAATTTGCGTTGATCGTGTAAGATTTTATATCGCCGTATTCGGTCTCGCCGTTTTTGTCGATTATATAAGTTCTTACCCATACCGTGCTGCCTGTCATC
>CADAMY010000072.1 GCA_902789095.1 Oscillospiraceae bacterium
GCTTGATGTCAGAAGTTAAAAATCTGTAATCATAGAATCTGAGCTCTTTTATCTCTTTATATGGGCATTGTTTTGTATTCAGATGTAAAACTAAACAGTTTTTTGCGAATTGCTGCGATTTATAGTCAGGTGATAAAACTAATTCTTCAACTGATATTATCTTTGAATCACCAAAACTGTATTCCCGATACCAATCCGGTAATTGCAAGCCGTTGTTATTTATCATTTTGCGCTCCTTAAATTTAATTCTCGGCAGTTAAAATGTTATCAGGTAATATAGTTCGTATTTTAAAATAGAACCGGAAAATCCGGAATGTGTTATTTGGCATATCTTGGATCAAGTAAAGGCTTCCCATCCTTATCAACCAATACTGTCAGACCGCCTATATTAGTCCAATGCGCTAATAAATATTGAACACCGGTCTCTTTGTCAACAATGATATGAGTTCCTTCCATATATCCTTTCTTTTCTGTAAATTCAAACCTGTCATCCATTGCTTTCACCTCAGTTTATATTTTATTATTATTGTATTATACGTTAATGACTTTGTTATTAAGACGTTTTTTCATTATTTCATAATCATATTGAAGGAAGAACGGCTCAAGCTGATAATAAAATTCCCTCATTTTTTCGTATGTACTGAACACAATATCACAACCGCGATCGTCATAAACGGAAAGGATACATTCGTTTTTAAATGAGACAAGGCTGACTTCGGAATTGTCCTCGTCAGAGATCTGTTTGTTGATCAGCTCTAAATCGTCAAATCCGGTGTTATCTGCGTAGCACACGATACGGTTACGCCGAACGTCAGGATCATCGGGCTCATCATACGTTTTCAGCCCTTTAACGCTGACGTGCCGGTAATTCATCATTTTTTCCAAAAGGAAGCGCAGAGCACGGGCTTCTGATTTTATTCTGAAATCAATATTTTCATCAGCGTCACCGTCATATTCATATTTTTCGGCGTCTCCACTGTCCGACCAGTCATAAATCCATTGATTAAAAATGATAGCGTCTGCCTTGCTTGGGAATAGAATATTATAGATTTTTTCAGCTCTTTCCCGTGCCTGAATGATATATCCCTCAGAAGTTTTTCCTACACCAAGTTCGCATCTGAGCGCAAAAGGATTATTGTAGAAGTATGGCTGAAGATAATCAAATGATTTATCCAGTATCAAACTCTCGATTTTACTGTTCATAATTGTTCTCCTCTGATCAGTTAAAGTGTTCGTTTTTTTACTGATTAAATCATACCATGAATGTGCTGAAAAATCAATAATCGCCAGCGAATAACCCTGTATTTTATTTACAGTTTCAAAATCCGGAAGTATAACAGATCAGGCAAAAAACTTCTTCACTATTCATTATTACTTCTTACTTCCCAAAAATTCTGAATACCGATGCATTCAGCCCTTCGCTGTTTTGACAGACGAGATTAAAAGTTTCTTAACTTCTACACACATATCAAGAATCTTTTTATCATCATAATATCCGCTTTCAATAAGCAGTTCGATCCAATACTCGCTCTCACTGCATTCCTTAAGAGCAATTTGAAGTTTTGCTATAAAGTCAGCTTTGCTGTGAGCATAAAAAGCTTCACGAATATTCGCACCAACAGACGTACCGGAACGGATAAGCTGATTGGTTAAAATGGTTTCTTTCTTATTCTGCTTTATATAGTTGCAGACTTTTATTATTTCAAGAGCAAAAGATTTTGATTTTGTTATTAGTAAACTGTCAGACATAAAAACTCCTTTTTTTGTAAATAATTCAGATTAGTAACAGATCAAGAAAAAACGTCTTCACTATTCACTATTACTTATTACTTCCCAAAAAATCCTGAATGATTTAGTGAAGAGTTAAGAAGTAACAGGTAATAAGTAAAAATCCTGAATACTGGCGCATTCAGGATTTTTTGGAGGCACCACCCGGATTTGAACCGGGGCGTAAAGGTTTTGCAGACCTCTGCCTTACCACTTGGCTATGGTGCCCTATATTAAATTGGAGCGGATGACGGGGCTCGAACCCGCTACCTCCACCTTGGCAAGGTGGCGCTCTACCAGATGAGCTACATCCGCAGACTTGGTGCCTCCGGCCGGAATCGAACCAGCGACACGCGGATTTTCAGTCCGCTGCTCTACCAACTGAGCTACAGAGGCGAAGAAAAATGGCGACCCGGAACGGGCTCGAACCGTCGACCTCTAGCGTGACAGGCTAGCGTTCTAACCAACTGAACTACCGGGCCATTGGTGGGAACAACAGGAACCTGTGACCCTCTGCTTGTAAGGCAGATGCTCTCCCAGCTGAGCTATGCTCCCACACTTTTCTTCGCCGCACAACGGCGACTTATATACTATAAACTAAGTTCGCCGATTTGTCAACACTTTTTTAAAAAAATCTTGATTTTTTCCGTTTAATCTGATTCCAGAAGAATGTTTCTTATACTGTCGATTTGCGCCTGAGTCACACCAACGTCTTTTTTCAAGAAGCTGATTACTTTTTCGTTTGTGTTGCTGCCTTCATATGAGTCAAGACCATTATAAATAGGATACAAGTTGCTGTTGGAAATATCGCTGAATATAAATTTGCTTAAAAGATACTGGTTGTTTTTGTCTTCGTCGCTTACTCCGAGAACGCTCTGCAGAAGGAAAATAATTGTCCCTGTTCTGTCTTTTCCGTATGTGCAGTGCATATACATCGGATAATTATTTTTATCTGCAAGATCTGCAAAAACTTTTTTAATGGATTTTAGACCTGTGGCTTTAAAAACAGAGCCGTACATCGGCGCAGTGTAAAAATCATGACGAACGTTGTTGCCCAAACGGCTGATATAATTATCGTTAAAGAGGTAGCTTTCTCTCAAATCCATATCAAACACAAAGCCGAACTCTTTTGCCTGTTCCGGATTTTTAAGATAATATGATTTGTTCACAAGACCGTCAAACTCCGAGCCTCTTAAAATCATATTATATCTGACTGTTTTACCCGATGATGTCGAGTAGCCGCCTATATCCCTCATGTTTGTAATACCGTCAATGTTTGTGAATCTGTCATACTCTGCGGTAACAAACGAACCGGAAAACTTATCTTTGCTTTTTTGGGTATTTTTAAAGTACGCGCGATAAAAATACTTTGTATTAGGCAAAAGATTATCAATAGTTATATATGTTTCGTCGCTGTCAAGAAAATAAGTCTCAGGCGAACTGAATTGTTCATTCTTGCTCAGTTCAAGAACTATCATGTTATTGCTTTTTTCATCTTCAACATAGTTTTTGACTGAATATTGGAACATAAGACTTTTATAAGGGTTAGCCGATCCGTTCATATTCACAGCTTCTGTAAAAGTGATGTTGCCCTTGTAGTATTCTTTGACTGAATCGTTGCATAAATAGACAGGTTCATCAAAAGAAGGAAGAATGATAGCAGGGCTTCCGTCTGAAACTTCGCCGATGATGCTTCCTTCGGAAGAAACGTTGTTGCGGTTGTTTACAACTACTGCGACAACTAAAACGATTACAAAAACAGCAGCAAAGGTAATGGCAAGCTTAGCGCTTTTTTGAAGTTTGCCTTTGGAATACGAGCTCTTTATTTCTTTTTTCTTTTTCTTGACGTATTTTTCAACTTTCCTCTTTGTTTTGCTTACAGGCTTTTTGTAGTAATTTTCTATCAGTTTGCCGTCGTCATCAAACTGATAAGTACCCCTTTTAAGAATACCGTTAGACATTTCACGGTGAACGTTATGGTGACCTTTTGCCAGAACACCGTGCCTGCCGGCGTAATAAACAAAACCGTCCTGAATAATTACTCCCTTGTGAGTAGGGACTCCGTTTTCATAATAAACGCCGTCTACGATTCCGTTTAAAGATTCGTCGATCTGAACTTCCTGACCCTCTTTATTCTCATCCATCTGCTCACTTCCTTCATTTTAAACAAATATACATATTAATTATATTATAAAAAAACAAATTAGTCAACAGATCTTTTATTGTTTTCCGAGGTTTGAAATCAGCGTTTTAATATCATTGCTTGAAAAATGATATTCCTTGTTGCAGAACTGGCATTTTACTTCGGTATCTTCATCCTGCGCCATCTCTTCAAGAGCCTCTTTGCCCGTAGAAATAAGCGCTCTTGTTACTCTTTGCCTTGAACAATTACATTTATATTCAGGTTTTGCCTCATCAAGAACTTCAAGGGTGAATTCCTTCAGAACTTTTCTGCATATTTCTTCAGGGGCCAATCCTTCAGTGAGCATAGCAGTAACGGGCGGAATATCCTTGATGCACCTTTCAACTGCGTCGATAGTGTCGTCAAGCGCAGTGGGCAGAAGCTGAATAATAAATCCTCCTGCGGCTTTTACTGTCAGATCTGGATTTACAAGCACGCCGAGAGCGCATACAGAAGGAATCTGTTCGCTGGTTGCATAGTAGCTCGTAATATCTTCTGCAATTTCGCCGCTGACTATTGGTATCTGACCGACGTATGGCTCTTTCATACCTAAATCTTTGATAACCGTCAGCAGACCGTCTGTTCCGACTGCTCCGGCTACGTCAAGCTTGCCCTTTATATTCAGCGGAATCTCAACGATCGGATTCGATACTGTTCCCCTCGCATTTCCGCTGCTGTCGGATACGGCCATTATACTTCCGGCAGGTCCGCCGCCGTTTATTCTCAGCGTAACGCTGTCATTCTCGCCCTTTAGCATACTGCCCATGAGCGACGAAGCGGTCAGCAGTCTGCCGAGAGCCGCAGTAACAACTGCGCTCGGTTTGTGAATCTCCTGAGCGGTCTCAACCATCTGAGTCGTATCTGCCGCCATCATAATGAGCGTTCCGTCGTCTGAAATACATCTTACAAGCTTATCCATTGCCGTCCTTCTTTCCTGTGTACCGCGCGGCGATAACTGCGCGCTGTGAATCTTCTTTCAGTTTATCAAATGTCATATCGTCAAATATATCAATTATTTCAAATTCCGCTGTTTTAAGCATTTCGGCAATCTCTTCCAAAGAGTATGCGTATTCCTTGAATTCCTCCGTGCTTCTTATATAGCAGTCATCGCCGTCGTATTCAAAAAAATCGAGCGAAATGTTTACGCTGCTGTCATCGTTCAGTGTGTTCTGCCATACGCAGTAAACGTCGTCTGTTTCATATACGAACGTGTTGTTGCCGAGAATGTTTCTGTGTTTGTAAAGCGTATTGATATCAAAAATTAAAACGCCGCCGGGATTCATGAAAAGCCCTGCGTTGTCAAAAGCTTTTTGAACGCTTTTTTTGCCGTCAAGGTGATTCATCACGTCAAGCGTGCTTACAGCGGCGTCAACAGTGCCGAAAAGGTCAAGACTTTCTGCTCCTTGACATAAAAACAGAATATTCTCGCCGCTTTCTGATGAATTACAGCCTGCCTGAGAAAGCATATCGGGGGAGGAGTCCGTACCTATCATAGAATAACCGAGCTTTGAAAGCTCGACTGTCATTTTACCCGTGCCGCAGCCTATGTCAAGAACGTCGGCATGTGTTTTTACTCCGTAACGAATAAGAAGCGTGCTTATATATCCGGCACGCTTTTTATAATCAATATTATCTGTCAGAGAATCGTAGAATTGTGAAAAAACTCCGTATCCGCTCATTTCTTTTCGTCTTCTTCAATTCTTTTGAAAATTTCGTCGTATCCGTCGTTGCCGTATCTTAAAGAACGGTTTACACGGCTGATAGTAGCGGTGCTTGCGCCTGTTTTTTCCACAATGTCGTTATATACTTTATTATCCCTGAGCATTTTTGCAACTACAAGACGCTGAGACAGCGCTTTTAGCTCGGTAACCGTGCAAAGGTCACCGAAAAAGTCATAGCATTCTTCCATACTGCGAAGGTTGAGAACAGCCTTGAATAAAAAGTCAGTATTTGAGTCCTTGATTTTTTCTATCATATCAGCGCCTCCGAATGTGATAATACTTTTATATTTTACCACATAAAAGTGTAAAAGTAAATAGTAATTTTATACTTTAAAGCGCAAATTTTTCCTTTATAGTATCAACTATTATTGCAACTGCTCCTGCCGCAAATCCGAAAATGATCAGCGCCGCAATAATTCCTATAATCATCAGAGCAACGATTATAGCAGCTGCAGTTGCTTTTCTGCGGTATTTCATTTTAAACGATGCCGCCATAAGCGAAATAACGTCGGCGCAGAAAAAGAATTGGCAGATCATTCCTGCAATGCAGAGCTTTTTGCTTTCGGGATGAAGCTTTCGCTGACGGTTGAATGCGCTTACCGAAAATGGCGCTGCGCAGGCAAGCATTATCCACCCTGTTATCGGCAATATAATCCACATTCCCATCATCATCGGGACGAGAAACATTAAAGAAATAATGTTGCCCGAAATAATATAGAACGGTATGAGCGAATATTTAATGATAATTGCCGCCGTGTAAACGGTTTGATCGGAAAGTTTATTTCTGAAAATCAGCAGTACCGCCGTTTCAACAAATGCAAATGCGATCAGTACGCCGAGCATGATCGGATAGAAAAGCGCATTATCGGTTTTTACCTCAAAAAACCAAAACGGAAAGCTGTAAACATACAACACATAAAGTATTGATAAAAGATATATCGGATTAAATTTTTTTGAATCAGTCATGGCAGATCCTCCTTTGCTCTTTCAGCGTATTATAATTGAGAAGAGGAGTCAATCAATTAAAGTTTACATAAGGATTTTTCTGTGTAAAGTCTGATTTACTTTATGAGTTGAGTTTTTTAAATCTTTCGGCTGCGTCATCTATTTTAAATTCAGGAAAACCGTTTATGTAAGTTCTTACCTTGTTGTTGAAAGGCCTGTACCATTTTTCGTCGATTCTGTCAAATCCCTGAATCGCTCCCGCAATACTTCCGGCTGTGGCGGCTGTGCAGTCATTGTCAAGCCCGAGACCGACAGCGTAAGAGATCGTTTTGCTCAGGTCGTTCTGACCGAGATACAGAGAAAAGAGAATCAGGCATGCGTTATTATTTGTATGTACACAGTGCATACCTTTGAAACGGATGTCAACCAGCTCTCTTGCGTGATAAATGTCTTTGATTTCAGGCAGAACGGAAAACGCCCATTCCATATCTTTATAAAGCATTGAGTTTTTCGGTATCTCTTTCATACCTGTTTTTACTGCTTCAACAGCATCGTTACAGCTAAAAGCCGCGGCGATTGCGGCGGCAAACAGCATTTCGCCGTAAATCCCGTTGCGCCTGTGAGTAAGGTAAGCGTCATAATACGCTTCTCTTGCCGCTTCGTGAGGGTCGCCTGCGTTGGCGTAGCCGAATGCGTCAGCTCTTATCAGTGCGCCGATAAGATTTGAGTAAGGGTTGTCGATTTCTGCGGCTTTTTCTGCAGGAACGCCGTTTTTCAGATTATTAAGCGCCATTTCCTCAGCCGTGCATGCCATGGGCAGATACTCTTTCCAGAATTCGCCGACGTCTTCGGCGGTGAAGTTTTTGCCGTATTTTTCAAGTATCAGCAGGTTTAAAAGAGTGTAAGTTACGTCGTCGTCAGTCGGCACGCCGTCCATAACGTCCCTTTGCGTGTAATACCATATTTCACCGTAGTGAGTGCCTGACGGATTTGCAACCGTTTTCCAATAATATTCAGGCGGGAACTCGCTGCCTTCAACTTCGGCTTTTTTCTGCATTTTTTCAACAGACCAGTTTTCAACGGGAGTGCCGAGAGTGCATCCCGCAAACCTGCCTATAAGAGCGCCTTTAATCTTATTGTATAAATCGTCAACTTCCGTCTTCCTGTTTCCGCCTTCGGATTGTTTTACAATCAGATCATAATCATTCGGCTCGTCACAGCTCTCGGAGTATTCTTCCTGAAGACTTTCAAAGTTTTCTTTTGCCGTTTCGATACTCTCAAGAAGTGAATCATATATTTTTCTGATTTTTTCGGTATTTGCTCCGTATTCTGCAAGCAGGTGAGGGTATTCGCAGACAAGTCCGAGCTTCTGTTTTAATATTTCAAAGTTTATATATTCCATATTTTTCAACTCCTGTACTTTTTTTTAATTATAAACGCTGTAATTTTTAATGTCAACATAAATGATTTACGGTTTGTTCATACATTTTGTGAAAAAATTAACAATTCAGTATTGCATTTATTTAAAATTTGGTATAAAATAATATTATCACAGTTAAGTGTGAATAAAAAGAAAGAGGTATTATTATGGCTAACAGATTCGTATTGAATGAGACATCTTATCACGGCTCAGGCGCAATAGTTCATATTGCGGATGAAATCAAGGGCAGAGGCTTTAAAAAAGCATTTGTCTGCTCAGACCCGGATCTTATCAAATTCAACGTTACTTCAAAGGTAACAGATATTCTTGACAAAGAAAATATTGAGTATGAGATTTATTCTCAGATCAAAGCTAATCCGACTGTTGACAACGTTAAAACAGGCGTTGAAGCATTCAAGGCAAGCGGCGCTGACTGCATCGTTGCTATCGGCGGCGGTTCATCAATGGATACCGCAAAAGCTATCGGCATTATCGTTAAAAATCCCGAATTCGGCGACGTTGTTTCACTTGAGGGCGTAGCTCCCACAAAAAATAAGTGCGTGCCGATTATTGCTGTTCCCACAACTGCAGGCACAGCCGCTGAGGTTACTATCAACTACGTTATCACAGATACTGAGAAGAACCGCAAAATGGTATGCGTAGACGTTCACGATATTCCCGTAGTTGCAGTCGTTGACCCGGATATGATGAGTTCAATGCCCAAAGGCCTTACAGCCGCAACAGGTATGGACGCTCTCACACACGCTATTGAAGGCTATATCACCCTCGGCGCATGGGAAATGAGCGATATGTTCCACATCAAAGCTATTGAAATCATCGCCAACAACCTCAGAGGCGCTGTTGAAAACAAACCTGAAAACAGAGAGGGTATGGCTCTCGGTCAGTACGTTGCCGGCATGGGCTTCTCAAACGTAGGTCTCGGAATCGTTCACTCAATGGCTCATCCGCTCGGCGCACTTTATGACACTCCTCACGGCGTAGCAAACGCTATCATTCTTCCGACTGTTATGGAATATAACGCACCCTGCACAGGCGAAAAATACAGAGACATTGCAAAAGCAATGGGCGTTAAAGGCACGGATGAAATGAGCCTTGAGGATGCAAGAAAAGCTGCTGTTGACGCAGTTCGTCAGCTTTCCAAGGACGTAGGAATCCCTGAAGACCTTAAAGAAATCGTTAAACCTGAGGATATTCCTTTCCTTTCACAGGCAGCTTTCGACGACGCATGCCGTCCCGGAAATCCGAGAGACACGAGCGTTGAAGAAATCGCAGAGCTCTACAAATCACTTTTATAATATTTACAATATTCAGCGGGTCGCAGTGCGGCTCGCTTTTTTTAATAATAAAGTGTTTATATGGTATAATAAATCATTGACAATTATAATATGAAATGTTAAAATAATAACATACTAAAAAAGAAGGATGTGATATTATGCATTTTTCAGACCTCGGTATCTGGCTTGGCGATATATCTTTAATGGAAATAGAACATTACACAAAGGATCCGATGCAGGCTCAGACGAAGCTTCTCAAAAAAATAATCAGAAGAAGCAAAAACAGTGAGCTTGGCAGAAAATTTGACTTTGTCGGCATCAAATCTATTGAGGATTTCCGCAGGAAAGTTCCGCTTACAACGTATGAGGATTATGCTCCTCTTGTTGACAGAATGATAGAAAATAAAGAAAAAAACCTTATGTATACAGGACCTAATATCCGTTACTGCTCTTCATCGGGCAGCGTAGGAAAGCCGAAGATCCTTCCGAAATCCGTTGAGGATTTATGGAAGATGCAGTGCATAGGTTTCTCCTGTTCTGTTGCAACTGCGGCGCATTGGGTTAAGAAAGAGAAAAATATTACTATGCCTTCTTCAATGGGACCGCTTGTACTTATTTTATCCGGTCACAGACTTGAGGACGGCAAGCAGTGCAACGGCGCCGGTCAGGTTCCGCTTACTTACCTGAAGCCGATTATGAAGTTCTTCTGCACGTCTCCGACTTCGCTCCTTTTCCCGGAGCATGAAGAACAGCTTGATACTTCATATCTTCAGCTCAGATTTGCTCTTGAAAACAGAGACGTAACTTATCTCGGATCTCTTGTTGTAACTCTCCTTACAACTATGTTTGACTATCTTGAAGAGAACTGGCAGATGCTTTGCGACGATATAGAAAAAGGCATCATCAATCCTTCAATTAAAATCACTCCGGAGCTTTATGCCGAGTATTCTAAGATGTTAAAACCGAATCCGGAAAGAGCGGCGGAACTCAGAGCCGAGTTTGAAAAAGGCTTCGATACTCCGATTGCTCCGAGAATCTGGCCGAAACTTGTATGGGCGTACGGTATGATAGGCTCAACTCTTCAGGTTTATGTTGATAAACTCAGAAAATCAATAGGCGACGATATCCCGCTTCATAATATGGGCTACGCCGCGGCAGAGGGATATTTTGCCATGCCGACGGAGCTTAACGTTAACGACAGCGTGCTTCTGCCTCACAGCGTATTCTTTGAGTTTATTCCTGTCAATGACGATGAAGAGGATGAAAATGAAGAAGCAAGGACCGTACTTATTGATAAACTTGAGGTCGGCAAAAAGTATGAGGTCGTTGTAACAAACCTTTCCGGTCTTTACAGATACCGTCTTGAAGACGTTGTAAAAGTTACAGGTATGTATAACAATACCCCGAGAATCGAATTCCTTTACAGACGTAATCTGAGTATGAACGTTGCAAACGAGAAAACCACGACACAGATGGTTGACTTCTCAGCAAAGAATGCCGCTGAGCAGTGCGGCGTCAGCTTCACGGGCTACAGTTTTTACTCTGATTATTCAACAAAACCGCCGAGATACTGTATGCTTGCAGAGCCGGCGGAGGAAATAAGCGAAGAAAAACGTCAGGAAATAATAGACGCTCTTGACGAGCAGTTCAAGCAGGTCAATGAGAAATATTTCAAGTACAGACGCTGGGGAATGCTCAACAGACCTGAAGTTCTTCTTCTTAAAGAAAAGACGTATTGGGATTACAGAGAATTTTTAAGAAATAAAGGCGTAGTCCTCAATCAGATAAAGCCTGTAACGGTTATCAATTCAAAAGAGAGAAGAGATTTCTTCTTCTCCCATGTTATTACAGAAAATTCATCAGCAGTCGAATCCTGGAAAAATACAGAAGAAATTGAATAACGGTGATTTTATGAAAAAAGTTTTGTGCCTGCTGCTCAGCCTTATTTTGGTTTTTGCAGCGGCGGCTCCGTCAATCTATGCTGAAGATGATGCTCCCGGTACTGATATTCCATTGATTTACGTTTACGGTCAGGGCTCACATCTCATAATCAGGCATGATGACGGAACACAGGAAAAAGTCTATCCGCTGAATATCAACAAAGATGAGGTAATGCAGGTAGCCAAAGATAATTTCGGCATATTTGCAAAAGCTGTTGTAACTCAGCAGTGGGATGAATTTGCCGATTTGCTGTACCGTCTGGCGTCCGACTATTTTAAAGATCTGAAGCTTGATGAAAACGGCAATGCGCCCAACGGTTCGGAAGTTGACTGGACATGGTCAAAATCAACGATCAACGGCAATAAAACAAACGGTAAATATCGAACCAAGCAGTTCGGATTTTACTACGATTTCAGAATGGATCCGTATAAGACTGCCGAAAAGCTTCATCAGTATATTGAAGACGTATTAAGCGTTACGGGGGAAGAGAAAGTTGCTCTCTTAGGCAGATGCCTCGGAGCCTGCATCTGCTCGGCTTACCTTGAAAAATATGACGCTGAGTATATTTCCGATTATATTATGTATGCAGGCGCAATGAAAGGGGCGACCCAGTGCTCAAAGGCATTTGCAGGCGAACTGTATCTTGACAGCGACGGCATAGAAAGATATATGTATGATATTGAGCTGTCTGCCGATGAATATCTCAATGAGCTTATTCAGTCTTTTGTCACGCTTGCAAATAAAACGGGCGGTCTTGATCTTGCGGCATGGTCGGTAAACAACGTTTATCCCGACATTTATCTCAAAACGGTGCCCAGAGTCGTCAGAGAGTCATACGGCTCATATCCGGGTTACTGGAGTATGGTTTCTGACGAGGATTATGAAAAGGCGAAAGAAACCGTATTTTACGGCGCTGATGCTGAAAAGTATTCAGGTTTTATTGATATAATTGATAATTATCATTATAATGTGCAGAATAAACTTGAAGAACTTTTTGCAGATTATATGTCAAGAGGAATTGAAATAGCTGATGTCACGAAGTACGGCTATCAGACTGTTCCTGTCACGCC